>NZ_CP018822.1:0-25000 GCF_002000985.1 Streptococcus gallolyticus subsp. gallolyticus DSM 16831
ATGACTGAAAATGAACAAATTTTTTGGAGTAGGGTTCTAGAATTAGCAAAAAGCCAACTAAAACAAGCAACATATGAATTTTTTGTTTTGGATGCTCGTTTGATTCAAATTGAGCAAAATACGGCTACCATTTATTTAGACCCTATGAAAGAGTTGTTTTGGGATAAAAATCTTAAACCAATTATTTTGACGGCTGGTTTTGAGGTTTATAATGCTGAAATTGTTGTCAACTATGTCTTTGAAGAAGATTTAGCCAATCAAACAGGAGTAGTGACAACTTCACAAACTGTTCCAACAACTCAAAAAAACACTTTGCCCCTAGTCGATTCTGACTTAAATACCAAATATACCTTTGATAATTTCGTACAAGGTGACGAAAACCGTTGGGCATTTTCTGCGTCTTACGCCGTTGCAGACGCTCCAGGAACAACTTACAATCCTCTTTTTATTTGGGGAGGACCTGGGTTGGGAAAAACTCACTTGCTCAATGCCATTGGTAATGCGGTTTTGCAAAATAATCCCAATGCGCGTGTAAAGTACATTACTGCTGAAAATTTCATCAATGAATTTGTTATTCATATCCGTTTGGACACAATGGAAGAGTTAAAGGAAAAATTCCGCAATCTTGATGTCTTGCTAATTGATGATATTCAATCCCTAGCGAAGAAAACATTGTCTGGGACACAGGAAGAATTTTTCAATACTTTCAATGCTCTTTATGATAATAACAAGCAAATTGTATTGACAAGTGACCGTACACCTGACCATCTGGACAACCTTGAGCAACGTTTGGTCACGCGCTTCAAATGGGGCTTGACAATCAATATCACTCCCCCTGATTTTGAAACACGTGTTGCCATTTTAACGAATAAAACGCAAGAATATAATTATATTTTTCCGCAAGATACGATTGAGTATCTTGCAGGACAATTTGATTCCAACGTTCGTGACCTTGAGGGAGCTTTAAAAGATATTAGCCTTGTTGCTAGCATTAAAAAGATTGAAACCATTACGGTTGATGTCGCAGCAGAAGCGATTCGCGCTCGTAAGCAAGACGGTCCAAAAATGACAGTTATCCCAATCGATGAAATCCAAAGCCAAGTTGGAAAATTCTATGGCGTTACTGTTAAAGAAATCAAGGCAACCAAACGGACGCAAGATATTGTTTTAGCGCGCCAAGTAGCCATGTATCTCGCGCGTGAAATGACTGATAACTCACTTCCAAAAATCGGGAAGGAATTTGGCGGTCGCGACCACTCAACGGTCTTACATGCCTACAATAAAATCAAAAATATGTTAGCTCAAGATGACAGTTTGCGTATTGAAATTGAAACCATCAAAAATAAGATAAAATAGGTATTGTGGATAACCATTAAAATTTTCAGTAACTTATCCACAGGTTGTTAACAACTCTTTTCGCGCGACGTTTGTGCGATTTTAGGACTTATCAACAATATAAACAAGACCTACTACTACTACTAATTTAATACTTAATAACTAAAGGAGTTTTCCTATGATTAAATTTTCAATTAATAAATCTTTCTTTCTTCAAGCATTGAATGCAACCAAGAGAGCTATTTCTACTAAAAATGCGATTCCTGTTCTTTCAACAATTAAAATTGAAGTTCAAAATAGTAACATTACATTGACTGGTTCTAACGGACAAATTTCAATTGAAAACACTATTCCAACTTCTAATGAAAATGCAGGCTTATTGATTACTTCAACTGGTGCTGTACTATTAGAAGCAAACTTCTTTATTAATATCGTTTCAAGTCTTCCAGATGTGACATTAGACTTTGAAGAAATTGAACACCATCAAATTGTTCTAACAAGTGGTAAATCAGAAATTACCTTAAAAGGAAAAGATGTTGATCTTTACCCTCGCCTTCAAGAAATGGCTACTGAAAATCCTTTAGTTTTAGAAACAAAACTATTGAAATCTATCATTGCTGAAACAGCTTTTGCAGCAAGTCTTCAAGAAAGCCGTCCAATCTTGACTGGTGTTCACATGGTTCTTAGTGACCACAAAGACTTTAAAGCAGTCGCAACTGATTCTCACCGTATGAGCCAACGTAAATTAACTTTGGAAAATACTTCAAATGATTTCAACGTTGTTATTCCAAGTAAATCTTTACGTGAATTTGCAGCTGTATTTACAGATGATATTGAAACGGTAGAAGTTTTCTTCTCTGATAGCCAAATGCTCTTTAGAAGTGACTACATTAGCTTCTATACACGACTTTTAGAAGGAAATTATCCTGATACTGACCGCTTGTTGACAAATGCTTTTGAAACAGAAGTGACATTTAATACCAATGCACTTCGTTCAGCAATGGAACGTGCTCACTTGATTTCAAATGCAACACAAAATGGTACTGTTAAACTTGAAATTGCTAATAATAGCGTTTCTGCTCACGTTAACTCACCTGAAGTCGGTAAAGTTAACGAAGAATTGGATACTATTGACCAATCAGGCAATGATTTGACAATCAGCTTTAACCCAACTTATCTGATTGAAGCTCTTAAAGCCTTGAAGAGTGAAACAGTTGTTATTCGCTTTATTTCACCAGTGCGTCCATTTACTTTAATGCCAGGTGATGATGCTGAGAACTTTATTCAATTAATCACTCCAGTTCGTACAAACTAAAAATCTTTAAGAAAAATTTAAGGAAGAATTTATACACTATAACCATCCTAAAACTTTTCTTTTTCATAATCTCCAGCGAGAGCACTGTTCATGCAGTGTTCTCGCTTTTTATGGTATAATATCTAATAATATGACGCTTTATATTATTGCTAATCCCCATGCAGGAAATCATGGGGCAAAACAAGTTATCAGTGATATTGAAAAACATCATACATCAGATATTTGCACTTTATTAACACGCTATAAAAACGATGAATTACATCAAGTTGAGAAACTGCTAAAAACATTTGACCCAGAACAAGATAAGCTTCTGATTGTCGGAGGAGATGGGACATTATCAAAAGTTCTCTATCATTTGCCAGTAAATCTTCCATTTGCCTATTATCCTGTCGGTTCTGGTAATGATTTTGCGCATGCTCTTGGTATAGTACCAAACTTAGATACATTATTAGCCTCGCTAACAAATCAGCCTAAAGAAATCACGGTTTACAGTTATCAAGAAGGTTTAGTATTAAATAGCTTAGATTTAGGATTTGCAGCATGGGTTGTTAATCAGGCTGCTAATTCAACGTTAAAAACTGTGCTTAATAAATGCCACCTTGGAAAATTGACTTATGTTGCAACCGCCATTCAATTTTTATTAAAAAATCCCCTCCAAGCTTCTGTGAGTTTGGAAAGTTCGGAAGGAGATAACTTGACCTTAGATGACCATTTCTTTTTCTCGTTAGCTAATAATACTTATTTTGGTGGAGGGATTATGATTTGGCCAACGGCGACTGTTTATTCTGAGAATTTGGAGTGTGTTTATGCCAAAGGAGAAACTTTTTTCCAACGATTAACGGTACTGTTGTCTTTGGTTCTTAAAAGACATGAGAAATCGTCTTACTTAAATCACTGTTCGTTAAAACAGGTTACGGTTAACTTTCCAAAAGAGAGTTTAATTGAAATTGATGGTGAAGTTGTATCACTAAACGAAATTACTTTATCACCACAAAAACGCTATATTTATTTGTAAAAGGAGAAACAATGTACGAACTTGGAAGTCACGTTGAAATGAAAAAGCCCCATGCTTGTACGATAAAAGCTACTGGAAAAAAAGCCAATGAATGGGAAGTCATTCGACTTGGAGCTGATATTAAAATTCGTTGCACAAACTGCGACCATATAGTTATGATGAGCCGCCACGACTTTGAACGCAAATTAAAGAAAGTTTTGTCGTAAACTAAAATAATCATACTGAACTCAATTTTTATGGTTAATGGCGCTTGCTATATAGTAGAAATGCTTGTTTAATGCTGAGTTTTTCTGCTATAATAGGTATGATTGAATAATTTAAACGGAGACTTATAAAATATGGCTTTAACAGCAGGTATCGTTGGTTTACCAAATGTTGGAAAATCAACTCTTTTTAATGCGATTACAAAGGCAGGTGCGGAAGCTGCTAACTATCCTTTCGCGACAATCGACCCTAACGTTGGTATGGTAGAAGTACCAGATGAACGTTTGCAAAAATTGACTGAACTTATCACACCGAAAAAAACAGTTCCAACAACCTTTGAATTTACTGATATTGCGGGTATCGTAAAAGGTGCTTCACGTGGTGAAGGTCTTGGTAATAAATTCCTTGCTAACATTCGTGAAGTAGATGCTATCGTTCACGTTGTTCGTGCTTTTGATGATGAAAATGTTATGCGTGAGCAAGGGCGTGAAGATGCTTTTGTTGACCCACTTGCAGATATCGACACAATTAACTTAGAATTGATTCTTGCTGACTTGGAATCTGTTAATAAACGTTATGCGCGTGTAGAAAAAGTGGCACGTACTCAAAAAGATAAAGATTCTATCGCAGAATTTAACGTTCTTCAAAAAATTAAACCAGTCCTTGAAGATGGAAAATCAGCACGTACGGTTGACTTTACAGAAGAAGAACAAAAAATTGTTAAACAATTGTTCCTTTTGACAACAAAACCAGTACTTTACGTTGCAAACGTTGACGAAGATAAAGTAGCTAATCCAGACGATATCGAATACGTAAAACAAATTCGTGAATTTGCTGCAACTGAAAATGCAGAAGTTGTTGTCATCTCAGCGCGTGCCGAAGAAGAAATCTCTGAACTTGATGATGAAGATAAAGCATTATTCCTTGAAGACCTTGGTTTAACAGAATCTGGTGTTGATAAATTGACACGTGCTGCTTATCACTTGCTTGGTCTTGGCACTTACTTTACAGCAGGTGAAAAAGAAGTTCGTGCATGGACATTCAAACGTGGTATCAAAGCTCCTCAAGCAGCTGGTATCATTCACTCTGATTTTGAACGTGGATTTATCCGTGCGATTACAATGTCTTATGATGACTTAATCAAATATGGTTCTGAAAAAGCTGTCAAAGAAGCAGGTCGTCTTCGTGAAGAAGGGAAAGATTATGTGGTTCAAGATGGTGATATCATGGAATTCCGCTTTAACGTATAAGCAAAATTAATTAAATATTGCCGAGGTTGGAAAAAAGTTTTTCCAGCCCTTTTGGCATTTATTGGAAAGGAAAATTAATGGTAAAAATGATTGTTGGTCTGGGAAACCCAGGCAGTAAATATCACGAAACAAGGCATAATATTGGTTTTATGGCAATTGACCGCCTTGCTAAGGATTTCAATGTCACATTTTCAGAGGAAAAGAATTTTAAAGCAGAAGTTGGTTCTTGTTTTATCAACGGAGAAAAAGTTTATCTAGTCAAACCAACCACTTTTATGAACAATTCAGGCATCGCTGTTCATGCTTTGTTGACGTATTATAATATTGATATTGAAGATTTCTTAGTGATTTATGATGATTTAGATATGGAAGTGGGGCGTATTCGCCTACGTCAGAAAGGCTCTGCTGGTGGGCATAATGGCATAAAATCTATCATTGCTCACACTGGAACGCAGGCATTTGACCGTATTAAAGTTGGTATTGGACGTCCAAAGCAAGGTCGTTCGGTAGTTGACCATGTTCTTGGAAAATTTGACCAAGATGATTATATTACAGTTACTAATACACTTGAAAAGGTTAATGAAGCTGTTCTATTTTATTTACAGGAAGCAGATTTTGTAAAAACCATGCAAAAATTTAATGGGTAAGTCTATGAATATTATTGATTTATTTAGTCAAAATAAGCTCATTCAAACATGGCATAGCGGCGTGGCTAATCTTGGTAGGCAACTGATTATGGGCTTATCAGGTTCTAGTAGAGCTCTTGCCATTGCTTCTGCTTATCAGGCTAATGAGGAAAAAATAGTTGTCATCACCTCAACACAAAATGAAGTTGAAAAATTGGCTAGTGATTTATCTAGCTTGATTGGTGAGGACAAGGTTTATACTTTTTTTGCGGATGATGTTGCGGCGGCAGAGTTTATTTTTGCCTCGATGGATAAGGCACACTCACGCCTAGAAGCTTTAAATTTTTTACAAGATAATAAGCAATCTGGTATCTTAATTACAAGTTTAGTGGGAGCCCGTGTTTTACTACCAAATCCAGAAATTTATGCTGAAAGTCAGCTAAATTTTGTTGTCGGTGAGGATTACAACCTTGACAAGGTTGTAAAGGTACTGTCAAATGTCGGTTACCAAAAAGTATCACAGGTTCTTAATCCAGGCGAATTTAGTCGGCGTGGTGATATCGTTGATATTTATGAGATGACAGCTGACTATCCTTATCGTTTGGAGTTCTTTGGTGATGAAGTTGATGGCATTCGTCAGTTTGATACAGAAACACAAAAATCACTTAGTAATGTTGAGCAGGTAACCATTTCCCCAGCTGATGAGCTCATTTTATCGGAAGAAGATTTTGCTAGAGCTAGTAAGGCATTTGAGACGTTTTTAGAGACTGCTAAAGATGAACAGCAGGCTTATTTAAGTGAGCTTTATGCTGCAACTCAGGAACAGTATAAGCATCAAGACATTAGACGTTTCTTATCACTCTTTTATGCGAAGGAATGGACGTTACTTGATTACATTCCTAAGGGAACACCAGTCTTTTTTGATGATTTTCAAAAGCTAGTTGACCGCAATGCTAAGTTTGATTTGGAAGTTGCAAACTTATTGACAGAAGATTTACAACGTGGTAAAGCAGTGTCAACCTTGGTTTACTTCGCTGATATTTATAAAGACTTACGTCAATATCAGCCAGCAACGTTCTTTTCTAATTTTCATAAAGGATTGGGTAATCTTAAATTTGATAAACTTCATAATTTTACACAATATCCAATGCAAGAATTTTTCAATCAATTTCCGTTATTGATTGATGAAGTTAATCGTTATCAAAAATCTAAAGCGACCGTTTTAATTCAAGCAGATTCGCAGCATGGCTTAGAACGTTTACAGGAGAATTTACATGAATATGGTTTGGAATTACCTGTGGTTGCTGCAGATGATTTACAAGCACAACAAGCTCAGCTAGTCGTTGGCAATTTATCAAATGGCTTTTATTTTGCTGATGAGAAAATTGTTCTCATTACCGAGCATGAAATTTATCATAAGAAAATTAAGCGCCGTATTCGTCGTTCAAATATTAGCAATGCCGAACGTTTGAAAGACTACAATGAATTATCAAAAGGTGATTATGTGGTTCACCATGTTCATGGTATTGGTAAATTTTTAGGAATTGAAACAATTGAAATCCATGGTGTGCACCGCGATTATTTGACCATTCAATATCAAGGTTCTTCAACAATTTCATTGCCAGTAGAGCAAATTGAAAGTTTATCAAAATACGTTTCTGCAGATGGCAAGGAACCTAAAATCAATAAATTAAATGATGGTCGTTTCCAAAAGACCAAACAAAAGGTTTCTAAGCAAGTTGAAGACATTGCGGATGATTTGTTGAAATTGTATGCGGAACGTAGTCAGCTAAAAGGATTTGCTTTTTCACCAGACGATGATTTGCAGCGGGAATTTGACGAAGATTTTGCTTTTGTAGAAACAGAGGACCAGCTTCGCTCTATCAAGGAAATTAAGCACGACATGGAAGAAGATAAGCCAATGGATCGCTTATTGGTTGGGGATGTTGGCTTTGGTAAAACAGAAGTTGCGATGCGCGCCGCTTTTAAAGCTGTTAAAGACCATAAACAAGTAGCTGTCTTAGTGCCAACAACTGTTCTTGCTCAACAACACTACACAAATTTCTCAGAGCGTTTTGAAAATTATCCTGTTACAGTTGATGTGCTTAGTCGTTTTCGTAGCAAAAAAGAACAAAATGACACCCTAGACAAGTTGAAAAAAGGTCAAGTTGATATTATTATTGGTACTCATCGTCTGCTATCTAAAGATGTTGATTTTGCTGATTTAGGTTTGATTATTATTGATGAGGAGCAACGTTTTGGCGTTAAGCACAAAGAAAAATTAAAAGAGCTTAAGACTAAAGTTGATGTATTGACCTTGACAGCGACTCCAATTCCACGAACCCTTCACATGTCAATGTTGGGAATTCGCGACCTGTCAGTTATTGAAACGCCACCGACTAACCGTTACCCTGTTCAAACTTACGTTTTGGAAACTAATCCTGGTCTGATTCGTGAGGCTATCATTCGTGAAATTGACCGTGGCGGACAAGTTTTCTACGTTTACAATAGGGTTGACACTATTGACCAAAAAGTGTCAGAATTGCAAGAGTTGGTTCCTGAAGCAAGCATTGGTTTTGTTCATGGTCAGATGAGTGAAATTCAACTTGAAAATACGCTCATGGACTTTATTGACGGTGTTTACGATGTTCTGGTTGCGACAACTATCATTGAAACAGGCATTGATATTTCTAATGTTAATACTTTATTTATCGAAAATGCAGACCACATGGGCTTGTCAACCTTGTATCAACTTCGTGGACGTGTTGGGCGTTCTAATCGAATTGCTTACGCCTATCTCATGTACCGCCCAGACAAGATTTTGACAGAGGTCTCTGAAAAACGTTTAGATGCTATTAAAGGCTTTACAGAATTAGGTTCTGGTTTCAAAATTGCCATGCGTGATTTATCCATTCGTGGTGCAGGAAATATTCTTGGCGCCTCACAAAGTGGTTTTATTGACTCTGTTGGTTTTGAAATGTATTCACAGTTACTAGAAGAGGCTATCGCTAAGAAACAAGGCAAATTTCAAGCGCGCCGTAAGAGCAATGCGGAGATGAATTTACAAATCGATGCCTACTTACCAAGCGAATATATTGACGATGAACGTCAAAAAATTGAAATTTACAAACGTATTCGTGAAATTGAAAGTCAGAAAGATTATCAAAGTTTACAAGATGAGTTAATTGACCGTTTTGGCGAATACCCTGACCAAGTCGCCTACTTACTTGAAATTGGCTTGGTTAAAGCTTATATGGACAATGCTTTCACAGAACTTGTGGAACGTAAAGATAACAATCTATTAGTACGTTTTGAAAAAGCTTCGCTGCAACATTACTTGACACAAGATTATTTTGAAGCTCTTTCAAAAACAAACTTGAAAGCCCGTATTGGCGAAAATCAAGGTAAAATTGAAATTACTTTTAATATCCGTGATAAAAAAGATTATGAGATTTTAGAAGAACTTCAGAATTTCGGTAAAATGCTAGCTGAAATCAAATCCAGAAAAATTGAAAAAGACTAGTTGTCAAAGCCTTTTGTCAGTAGAAAGCTAGTATATCAAAGAGATTTTATGGTAAACTTTTTGATAAAGTCTAGACTGGAATTATCAAGGAGGTCAAAATGGAACTTGAATACAGATTAGTTGAATTGAGAAAGAAAAAAATCTCTCCCAAGAAGAATTGGCAGAAAAGCTCTATGTTTCACGTCAAACAATTTCTAATTGGGAACGAGGTAAAACTTACCCAGATATTAATTCACTTTTGTTGATAGCGACCTATTTTGGTATTTCCTTAGATAATCTAATCAAAGGAGATGTTGATATTATGAAACATCAAGTTGACCAGTCGCAGTTTAAGAAATGGCTCATTATTGGAGGAATTTCTTGGTTTCTTTTCTCGGTAGCAGTACCCACACGTTATTTATTGGATTCAGGACAGGCGACTGCGATTCTGTGGCTATTGGCTATGCCAGTTGCCTATTCAGCTTTTCAAATATTATATATCTTAAAAAATCGAGAACTTCAGACCTATGCTGATATTTTAAATTTTTTAAATCCTAAAAAGAATGTAAAAACAAGTATTTTAAGTGAATTGTGGTTTGTGGTTAGTGTGATAGTTATTGCATTTATTATCTTTTTTGCTGGTACAGTTATTTCTGCTCTGATTTTTCATTATTAAATTATTTTAAGCCATTTCATAATTTACATAGGAGGGTATTAGCTCTCTTTTATTACATTATCTTAACAAACGCGTTTAAGTCAGCCATTTTCCTAAAAAAATGATAAAATAGAAAAGATTGCGAGGTGACATATTATGAGACTCGATAAATATTTAAAAGTATCCCGTATTATAAAACGTCGTCCAGTAGCTAAAGAAGTTGCAGATAAAGGACGCATCAAAGTCAATGGTGTCTTAGCAAAATCATCAACTGATTTAAAAATTAACGACGAAATTGAAATTCGTTTTGGAAATAAATTGCTAACAGTACGTGTTCTAGAAATGAAAGATAGCACGAAAAAAGAAGATGCAACCAGAATGTATGAAATCATTAACGAAACAAGGATAGAAGCGGATGGAGAAGCCTAATATCGTTCAATTGAACAATCAATATATCAATGATGAAAATACCAAAAAACGTTATGTCGAAGAAGAAAACCGCAAACGTAATCGTTTTATGGGTTGGATTTTGATTGTTGTCATGTTACTGTTTATTTTACCAACTTATAACCTTGTTAAAAGTTACCAAACTTTACAAGAGCGTAAAGAGCAAGTTGTTTCACTGCAAAAAAGTTATGATAAATTAGTCGTTGAAACAGACGCAGAAAAGCTACTAGCTGACCGTCTAAAAGATGATACTTATGTTGAAAAATATGCTCGCGCTAAATATTACTTATCACGTTCTGGTGAAACAATCTATCCGTTGCCAAACTTATTACCAAAATAATATGGAAAATTTAATCGAAACCATTGAAAAATTTCTGGCTTATTCCGATGAAAAATTGGAAGAATTAGCCAAAGAAAATCAAAAACTCAGAGAAGAAAATCATCAATCAACTAAAAACTAACGAAAGGAGAAGCCAATGAAAAAACTATTTGCAGTAATGCTGATACCATTTTTCTTGACTTCTCTTTCTGTTGTTAGCACTGAAAAAACGATTGCCCTAACAAATGAAGAAAAGTATCAACTGATATCAAATGTAGTAGCGGAAACAACTTATTTTGATAGTATTCCGACCAATCCTATTTTGGCTCAAGACAGCAACACCTACAAAGACACTGCTTTAACGACAGTATCTGATACTTTATCAGCTGGTGATACGTTATCAATTGTTGATTTAACCATTAATGATAGTGCCATTCCAGTTTTTGAATTATCGGATGGTAGTTATATTGAAGCCAGTCGTCAATTCATTTATGATGATGTTGTGATTAGTCAAGAAAATATTTCAAAAGAATATTGGCTAGAAGATGGTTTTAAAGTTTATCAAGCACCTTATGTCACGGGAACCAAAGAAGTAAAAACTGATTTGACTTCGTATTCAGAAGTGACAGTGACTCAAAAAGCAACAACTTACCACGGAACTTATTATAAAGTAGATGGTAAAGGTTGGATTAGCGAGGATGATTTGTCAGCTACTGATAACCGTATGGAAAAAGTTCAGCAAGTTCTTAATCAAAAATATAATAAGAGTAATTATTCTATTTACGTTAAGCAGCTATCAACGCAAACAACCGCTGGGATTAACGCTGATACTGTTATGTATTCAGCAAGCGTTGCTAAATTGGCTACACTTTATTATGTTGAGGAAAAACTTCAAGATGGTATAATTTCAGCAAATGATACTTTAAAATATGTTGATGCTGTCAATAGTTTTGCTAAAGCCTATGACCCAAGTGGTAGTGGTAAAATTAGCAAAACCGCTGATAATAAAGAATATACTATTGATGATTTGTTAAAAGCTGTCGCTCAAAATTCTGATAATGTGGCAACTAATATTTTAGGTTATTATGTTGCTAATCAATATGATGATGACTTTAATTCAGAAATTAGTGCGATAGCAGGAACAGATATTGATATGAAAGCACGTAATATGTCATCTAAGACAGCAGCTAACTTAATGGAAGCTATTTACAATCAAGATGGTGACATTATTTCTTATCTATCATCAACTGCTTTTGATACAACACGTATTTCAAGAGATATTGACGTTCAAGTAGCTCATAAAATAGGTGATGCCTATGATTACAAACATGACGTTGCCATTATTTATGCTGATGAACCTTTCATCTTGTCAATTTTTACCAACAACGCTTCTTATGACGATATTTCAAATATCGCTAATGATGTTTACGCCATTTTAAAATAGTGATATGTACGATAATATTTTTAAAGAAATTCAAAAAAAGGCATATTTTGCCAAACATAAAAAAGTTTTAATAGCTGTATCGGGTGGAGTAGATTCTATGAATCTGCTACACTTTTTGTATATATACCGTGATAAATTAGAAATTGAGATTGGAATTGCTCATATCAATCATAAACAGCGACAAGAGTCAGAAATGGAAGAAGCCTACCTTTGTGAGTGGGCTGAAAAACATCAGATTCCGATTTATGTCGATTATTTTTCTGGTATTTTTTCGGAAAAAGCTGCGCGTGATTTTCGTTATCAATTTTTTAAGAAAATTATGGTAGAAAAAAACTACACTGCTGTGGTGACTGCGCATCATGCAGATGACCAAGCTGAAACGATTTTTATGCGTTTTTTGCGTGGCAGTCGTCTCCGTCATTTATCAGGAATGCAAGCTGTTAGCTCGTTTGGTACAGGAGAGTTAATCCGTCCTTTTTTGACTATTCCTAAAAAAGATTTACCAGAAATTTTTCATTTTGAAGATGATTCTAATCAGTCATTGGATTATCTGCGAAATCGCATTAGAAATCAATATCTGCCAAGTTTGGAAAAGGAAAATCCCAAATTTAGGCAAGCTTTGCAATATCTCGGACAAGAAAGTCGACAACTCTTTCAAGCTATTCAAGATTTAACAGCAGAAATTGACGTAACAGATTGTTCGCAATTTTTAGCACAAACAACAGCTGTACAAACTGTCCTTTTTCAAAATTATCTTGAGGAATTTCCTGATTTGCAAGTATCACACGGTCAATTTAATGAAATGCTGCAGTTGCTACGAAATAAGGCAAATCTAGTGTATCAAATCAAGGGAAATTATTGGTTAAAGAAAGATTACCAAAGCTTTCAAATCACAAAAATCAGACCTAAGACCGATAGGGAATCAGCAGAAAAAGTGCTAGAATATGACAGTATAGTCAAATATGGTCAGTATCGATTTCAATTTAAAAACAAGGATAGGGATGGCATTCCTGTTTACAGTTCTCACCCAATTCTTTTAAGACAAAGACAAGCGGGTGATTCCATTGATTTTGGAACTTTTTCAAAAAAATTGCGTAGGCTTTTTATTGACGAAAAAATCCCAATTCAAGAACGAACAGATGCTATTATCGGTGAACAAGATAAAAAAATTATTTTTGTCTTGGTTGGCGGTAAAACTTATTTGAGAAAACCCTCTAAACATGATATAATGGAGGGCAAATTGTATATTGAAAAAATTAGAAATAGGTGATGTCATGCTTGAACAAGATATTAAAAAAGTTTTGTACTCAGAAGAGGAGATTATTGCCAAAACCAAAGAATTAGGCGAACAACTAACGAAAGATTATGAAGGTAAAAATCCTCTTTTAATCGGTGTTTTGAAAGGTTCTGTACCATTCATGGCAGAATTAATCAAACATATCGATACACATGTTGAATTAGACTTTATGGTCGTTTCTAGTTATGGTAATCAAACAACTAGTAGCGGTGAAGTGAAGATTTTAAAAGACGTTGACACTAATATTGAAGGTCGTGATGTTGTCTTTATCGAAGATATCATTGATACTGGACGTACTCTTAAATACCTTCGTGACATGTTTAAATACCGTAAAGCAAATTCAGTAAAAATTGCAACTCTTTTTGATAAACCAGAAGGTCGCGTTGTCGAGATCGAAGCAGATTATGTCTGCTACGATGTTCCAAACGAATTTATTGTAGGGTTTGGTCTTGATTATGCTGAACGTTACCGTAATTTACCATATGTTGGTGTACTAAAGGAAGAAATCTATTCAAAATAATAGAAGGTCGATAATTACTATATGAAAAATAACAAAAATAATGGCTTTGTTCGGAATTCCTTTATTTACATTCTTTTGATTATTGCAGGGATTACAGCCTTTCAATATTATCTAAGAGGGACAAGTACACAAAGTCAACAAATTAATTACTCAACTTTAATTAAACAAATTAAAGCGGGTGATATTAAATCAATCACTTACCAACCAAGTGGAAGTATTATTGAAGTCAGTGGTGAATATACAAAAGCTCAAACGACTGAAACAAGTTCAAGCCTTCCGTTCTTGGAGGGAAGTACCACTTCTACTGTAACAGAATTCACTTCAATTGTTTTACCAAGTGACTCTTCTATTGAAGCCATTACAAATGCAGCAGAAGATGCCGACGTTGAAGTTACTGTCAAACAAGAAAGTTCAAGCGGAACTTGGATTTCTTACATTATTACTTACATTCCTTTCATTGTCTTGATTGTCTTTTTCTTTGTGATGATGAATCAAGGAGGAAATGGTGCTCGTGGAGCGATGAGTTTTGGTAAAAATCGTGCCAAATCTCAAAGTAAGGGTAATGTAAAAGTTCGTTTCTCTGATGTCGCTGGTGCTGAAGAAGAAAAACAAGAACTTGTTGAAGTTGTTGATTTCTTGAAAAATCCGAAAAAATACAAAGCCCTTGGTGCTCGTATTCCTGCTGGTGTCCTTTTAGAAGGCCCTCCGGGAACAGGTAAGACACTCCTTGCTAAAGCTGTCGCTGGTGAAGCTGGTGTTCCATTCTTCTCAATCTCAGGTTCTGATTTCGTTGAAATGTTTGTTGGTGTCGGTGCAAGCCGTGTAAGATCGCTTTTTGAAGATGCTAAAAAGGCTGAACGTGCCATTATTTTCATCGATGAAATTGACGCCGTTGGACGCCGTCGTGGCGCTGGTATGGGTGGTGGAAATGATGAACGTGAACAAACACTCAACCAACTCCTTATTGAAATGGACGGCTTTGAAGGCAATGAAAGTATCATTGTTATTGCAGCAACAAACCGTAGCGACGTCTTAGACCCAGCCCTTCTTCGCCCAGGACGCTTTGACCGTAAAATTCTTGTAGGTAGCCCAGACGTTAAAGGACGTGAAGCTATTCTCCGAGTTCATGCTAAAAATAAACCATTAGCAGAAGATGTTAATCTAAAAGTTGTTGCCCAACAAACGCCAGGATTTGTAGGTGCCGACTTGGAAAATGTTCTTAACGAAGCAGCACTAGTTGCCGCTCGTCGTAACAAGAAAAAAATCGATGCTTCAGATATTGATGAAGCAGAAGATAGAGTTATTGCAGGACCTTCTAAGAAAGACCGTACAATCTCTCAAAAAGAACGAGAAATGGTTGCTTATCACGAAGCAGGGCATACAATCGTTGGTTTAGTACTTTCAAGTGCACGTGTTGTCCATAAAGTTACTATTGTGCCACGTGGCCGTGCTGGTGGCTATATGATTGCCCTTCCTAAAGAAGACCAAATGTTACATTCAAAAGATGATTTGAAAGAACAATTAGCTGGTTTGATGGGTGGTCGTGTTGCTGAAGAAATTATCTTTAATGCTCAAACAACAGGCGCTTCAAATGACTTTGAACAAGCCACACAATTAGCTCGTGCTATGGTAACTGAGTATGGTATGAGTGATAAACTCGGTCCTGTTCAATATGAAGGAAATCACGCAGTAATGACAGGACAATTGTCACCTGAAAAGATATATTCTGCACAAACTGCACAAATGATTGATGACGAGGTTCGCACACTTCTTAATGAAGCACGTGATAAAGCTGCGGATATTATCAATAATAACCGTGAAACACATAAACTCATTGCAGAAGCACTTCTTAAATATGAAACGCTTGATGCTGCTCAAATTAAATCAATCTATGAAACAGGAAAGATGCCTGAAGAACTAGAAAACGATACCGAAGAAGCACACGCTCTATCATATGATGAAGTCAAAGAAAAAATGGAAGACTCTGATGATTCTAAAGAATAGTACAAATTCTTAACATCAATAATTACCAAAAAGAGAGCCTATATAGGCTCTCTTTCGTTGTAGTGAGACATAAAGCTTGAAAGAGCCCCAAGTGGTCTTTCTCCGCCTCTCTCCCTCCTTCTACAAGCTCTTTAGTTATAATTCTCTACTTGCCCCGAGAAGGCAACAAGCCACACTTAAAAACTTACGGCAAGTAGTTGACAGTTTTTTCTAAGTTTAGTATACTAGATGAGCTGTCGCAAGAGGGCAGGTCTTAGGTTTACAGAAAAGCTAAAAAAGTTCTTGACAAAGTAAGCTTGAGATGATACACTAATATAGCTGTTGTCCGAGAGGGGTGCGGCGGAAATCGGATTGAAACAGAGTTGAAAAAAACTTGAAAAAGTAGTTGACAAGCTGTTTCAGATTTGATAGAATATAGAAGTTGTCTCGCAAGAGGCAAAGACCTTTGAAAACTGAACAAGACGAACCAAACGTGCGGGTTGAGAAATCGACCTGTTAAGAAAATAAATCTGTCAGTGACAGAATGAGAACAAGATTAAATGAGAGTTTGATCCTGGCTCAGGACGAACGCTGGCGGCGTGCCTAATACATGCAAGTAGAACGCTGACTACTTTAGCTTGCTAGAGTAGAAGGAGTTGCGAACGGGTGAGTAACGCGTAGGTAACCTGCCTACTAGCGGGGGATAACTATTGGAAACGATAGCTAATACCGCATAACAGTGTTTAACACATGTTAGATGCTTGAAAGATGCAAATGCATCACTAGTAGATGGACCTGCGTTGTATTAGCTAGTTGGTGGGGTAACGGCCTACCAAGGCGACGATACATAGCCGACCTGAGAGGGTGATCGGCCACACTGGGACTGAGACACGGCCCAGACTCCTACGGGAGGCAGCAGTAGGGAATCTTCGGCAATGGGGGCAACCCTGACCGAGCAACGCCGCGTGAGTGAAGAAGGTTTTCGGATCGTAAAGCTCTGTTGTAAGAGAAGAACGTGTGTGAGAGTGGAAAGTTCACACAGTGACGGTAACTTACCAGAAAGGGACGGCTAACTACGTGCCAGCAGCCGCGGTAATACGTAGGTCCCGAGCGTTGTCCGGATTTATTGGGCGTAAAGCGAGCGCAGGCGGTTTAATAAGTCTGAAGTTAAAGGCAGTGGCTTAACCATTGTTCGCTTTGGAAACTGTTAAACTTGAGTGCAGAAGGGGAGAGTGGAATTCCATGTGTAGCGGTGAAATGCGTAGATATATGGAGGAACACCGGTGGCGAAAGCGGCTCTCTGGTCTGTAACTGACGCTGAGGCTCGAAAGCGTGGGGAGCAAACAGGATTAGATACCCTGGTAGTCCACGCCGTAAACGATGAGTGCTAGGTGTTAGGCCCTTTCCGGGGCTTAGTGCCGCAGCTAACGCATTAAGCACTCCGCCTGGGGAGTACGACCGCAAGGTTGAAACTCAAAGGAATTGACGGGGGCCCGCACAAGCGGTGGAGCATGTGGTTTAATTCGAAGCAACGCGAAGAACCTTACCAGGTCTTGACATCCCGATGCTATTTCTAGAGATAGAAAGTTTCTTCGGAACATCGGTGACAGGTGGTGCATGGTTGTCGTCAGCTCGTGTCGTGAGATGTTGGGTTAAGTCCCGCAACGAGCGCAACCCCTATTGTTAGTTGCCATCATTCAGTTGGGCACTCTAGCGAGACTGCCGGTAATAAACCGGAGGAAGGTGGGGATGACGTCAAATCATCATGCCCCTTATGACCTGGGCTACACACGTGCTACAATGGTTGGTACAACGAGTCGCAAGTCGGTGACGGCAAGCAAATCTCTTAAAGCCAATCTCAGTTCGGATTGTAGGCTGCAACTCGCCTACATGAAGTCGGAATCGCTAGTAATCGCGGATCAGCACGCCGCGGTGAATACGTTCCCGGGCCTTGTACACACCGCCCGTCACACCACGAGAGTTTGTAACACCCGAAGTCGGTGAGGTAACCTTTTAGGAGCCAGCCGCCTAAGGTGGGATAGATGATTGGGGTGAAGTCGTAACAAGGTAGCCGTATCGGAAGGTGCGGCTGGATCACCTCCTTTCTAAGGAAAAAACGGAAGCACGTTTGGGAAGTCTTGTTTAGTTTTGAGAGGTCTTGTGGGGCCTTAGCTCAGCTGGGAGAGCGCCTGCTTTGCACGCAGGAGGTCAGCGGTTCGATCCCGCTAGGCTCCATTGAATCGAAAGATTCAAGATGATTGTCCATTGAAAATTGAATATCTATATCAAATTCCACAATTAGAAATAATTGTAGAAAGTAACAAGAAATAAACCGAAACGCTGTGATTTAATGAGTTTAAGGTCAGAAGACCAAAATAAGGTTAAGTTAATAAGGGCGCACGGTGGATGCCTTGGCACTAGAAGCCGATGAAGGACGTGACTAACGACGAAATGCTTTGGGGAGTTGTAAGTAAACATTGATCCAGAGATGTCCGAATGGGGGAACCCGGCATGTGATGCATGTCACTCATTACTGTTAAGGTAATGAAGAGGAAGACGCAGTGAACTGAAACATCTAAGTAGCTGCAGGAAGAGAAAGCAAACGCGATTGCCTTAGTAGCGGCGAGCGAACTGGCAAGAGGGCAAACCGATGTGTTTACACATCGGGGTTGTAGGACTGCGTTGTGGGACGCAAGATTATAGAAGAATTACCTGGGAAGGTAAGCCAAAGAGAGTAACAGCCTCGTAATCGAAATAGTCTTAAACCCTAGCAGTATCCTGAGTACGGCGAGACACGAGAAATCTCGTCGGAATCTGGGAGGACCATCTCCCAACCCTAAATACTCTCTAGTGACCGATAGTGAACCAGTACCGTGAGGGAAAGGTGAAAAGCACCCCGGGAGGGGAGTGAAATAGAACCTGAAACCGTGTGCCTACAACAAGTTCGAGCCCGTTAATGGGTGAGAGCGTGCCTTTTGTAGAATGAACCGGCGAGTTACGATATGATGCGAGGTTAAGTTGAAGAGACGGAGCCGTAGGGAAACCGAGTCTTAATAGGGCGGCTTAGTATCATGTCGTAGACCCGAAACCATGTGACCTACCCATGAGCAGGGTGAAGGTGAGGTAAAACTCACTGGAGGCCCGAACCAGGGCACGTTGAAAAGTGCTTGGATGACTTGTGGGTAGCGGAGAAATTCCAAACGAACTTGGAGATAGCTGGTTCTCTCCGAAATAGCTTTAGGGCTAGCGTCGATGTTAAGTCTCTTGGAGGTAGAGCACTGTTTGATTGAGGGGTCCATCCCGGATTACCAATATCAGATAAACTCCGAATGCCAATGAGATATAATCGGCAGTCAGACTGCGAGTGCTAAGATCCGTAGTCGAAAGGGAAACAGCCCAGACCACCAGCTAAGGTCCCAAAATATATGTTAAGTGGAAAAGGATGTGGGGTTGCACAGACAACTAGGATGTTAGCTTAGAAGCAGCTATTCATTCAAAGAGTGCGTAATAGCTCACTAGTCGAGTGACCCTGCGCCGAAAATGTACCGGGGCTAAAACATATTACCGAAGCTGTGGATACCTTTTAGGTATGGTAGGAGAGCGTTCTATGTGTGAAGAAGGTGTACCGTGAGGAGCGCTGGAACGCATAGAAGTGAGAATGCCGGTATGAGTAGCGAAAGACAGGTGAGAATCCTGTCCACCGTAAGACTAAGGTTTCCAGGGGAAGGCTCGTCCGCCCTGGGTTAGTCGGGACCTAAGGAGAGACCGAAAGGTGTATCCGATGGCCAACAGGTTGATATTCCTGTACTAGAGTATATAGTGAAGGAGGGACGCAGTAGGCTAACTAAAGCGTGCGATTGGAAGAGCACGTCTAAGCAGTGAGGTGTGATATGAGTCAAATGCTTATATCTATAACATTGAGCTGTGATGGGGAGCGAAGTTAAGTAGCGAAGTTAGTGATGTCACACTGCCAAGAAAAGCTTCTAGCGTTAATTATACTCTACCCGTACCGCAAACCGACACAGGTAGTCGAGGCGAGTAGCCTCAGGTGAGCGAGAGAACTCTCGTTAAGGAACTCGGCAAAATGGCCCCGTAACTTCGGGAGAAGGGGCGCTGGCTTAGAGTCAGCCGCAGTGAATAGGCCCAAGCAACTGTTTATCAAAAACACAGCTCTCTGCTAAATCGTAAGATGATGTATAGGGGGTGACGCCTGCCCGGTGCTGGAAGGTTAAGAGGAGCGCTTAGCGTTAGCGAAGGTGTGAATTGAAGCCCCAGTAAACGGCGGCCGTAACTATAACGGTCCTAAGGTAGCGAAATTCCTTGTCGGGTAAGTTCCGACCCGCACGAAAGGCGTAATGATTTGGGCACTGTCTCAACGAGAGACTCGGTGAAATTTTAGTACCTGTGAAGATGCAGGTTACCCGCGACAGGACGGAAAGACCCCATGGAGCTTTACTGCAGTTTGATATTGAGTATCTGTACCACATGTACAGGATAGGTAGGAGCCTACGAAATCGGGACGCTAGTTTCGGTGGAGGCGTTGTTGGGATACTACCCTTGTGTTATGGCTACTCTAACCTAGATAGGTAATCCCTATCGGAGACAGTGTCTGACGGGCAGTTTGACTGGGGCGGTCGCCTCCTAAAAGGTAACGGAGGCGCCCAAAGGTTCCCTCAGAATGGTTGGAAATCATTCGCAGAGTGTAAAGGTATAAGGGAGCTTGACTGCGAGAGCTACAACTCGAGCAGGGACGAAAGTCGGGCTTAGTGATCCGGTGGTTCCGCATGGAAGGGCCATCGCTCAACGGATAAAAGCTACCCTGGGGATAACAGGCTTATCTCCCCCAAGAGTTCACATCGACGGGGAGGTTTGGCACCTCGATGTCGGCTCGTCGCATCCTGGGGCTGTAGTCGGTCCCAAGGGTTGGGCTGTTCGCCCATTAAAGCGGCACGCGAGCTGGGTTCAGAACGTCGTGAGACAGTTCGGTCCCTATCCGTCGCGGGCGTAGGAAATTTGAGAGGATCTGCTCCTAGTACGAGAGGACCAGAGTGGACTTACCGCTGGTGTACCAGTTGTCTTGCCAAAGGCATCGCTGGGTAGCTATGTAGGGAAGGGATAAACGCTGAAAGCATCTAAGTGTGAAGCCCACCTCAAGATGAGATTTCCCATGATTTAATATCAGTAAGAGCCCTGAGAGATGATCAGGTAGATAGGTTAGGAGTGGAAGTGTGGTGACACATGTAGCGGACTAATACTAATAGCTCGAGGACTTATCCAAAGTAACTGAGACGAATTGACAGCGCGTCGGAAACTTGTTAGAATATATAGGTATTCAATTTTGATTGGATAATCAATCAGAGTTAAGTGATGATAGCCTAGGAGATACACCTGTTCCCATGCCGAACACAGCAGTTAAGCCCTAGAACGCCTGAAGTAGTTGGGGGTTGCCCCCTGTTAGATATGGTAGTCGCTTAGCAAAAGGGAGTTTAGCTCAGCTGGGAGAGCATCTGCCTTACAAGCAGAGGGTCAGCGGTTCGATCCCGTTAACTCCCATTAAGAAGGTAAATATACCAAAGGTCCCGTGGTGTAGCGGTTATCACGTCGCCCTGTCACGGCGAAGATCGCGGGTTCGATTCCCGTCGGGACCGTTAGACTCGTTAGCTCAGTTGGTAGAGCATCTGACTTTTAATCAGAGGGTCACTGGTTCGAGCCCAGTACGGGTCATATTAATAAGAAAGTAGCCGGCTTAGCTCAGTTGGTAGAGCATCTGATTTGTAATCAGAGGGTCGCGTGTTCAAGTCATGTAGCCGGCATAGGATACTCTTTATGCGAACGTAGTTCAGTGGTAGAACATCACCTTGCCAAGGTGGGGGTCGCGGGTTCGAACCCCGTCGTTCGCTTGTAGAGGCCGGGGTGGCGGAACTGGCAGACGCACAGGACTTAAAATCCTGCGAAGGGTAACCTTCGTACCGGTTCGATTCCGGTCCTCGGCAGAAAATTTAATAAGATGCACCCTTGGCTCAACTGGATAGAGTACCTGACTACGAATCAGGCGGTTGCAGGTTCGAATCCTGCAGGGTGCATATTTCGGGAAGTAGCTCAGCTTGGTAGAGCACTTGGTTTGGGATCAAGGGGTCGCAGGTTCGAATCCTGTCTTCCCGATGTGGATTTTATAAATCCGCAAAGACCTTTGAAAACTGAACAAGACGAACCAAACGTGCGGGTTGAGAAATCGACCTGTTAAGAAAATAAATCTGTCAGTGACAGAATGAGAACAAGATTAAATGAGAGTTTGATCCTGGCTCAGGACGAACGCTGGCGGCGTGCCTAATACATGCAAGTAGAACGCTGACTACTTTAGCTTGCTAGAGTAGAAGGAGTTGCGAACGGGTGAGTAACGCGTAGGTAACCTGCCTACTAGCGGGGGATAACTATTGGAAACGATAGCTAATACCGCATAACAGTGTTTAACACATGTTAGATGCTTGAAAGATGCAAATGCATCACTAGTAGATGGACCTGCGTTGTATTAGCTAGTTGGTGGGGTAACGGCCTACCAAGGCGACGATACATAGCCGACCTGAGAGGGTGATCGGCCACACTGGGACTGAGACACGGCCCAGACTCCTACGGGAGGCAGCAGTAGGGAATCTTCGGCAATGGGGGCAACCCTGACCGAGCAACGCCGCGTGAGTGAAGAAGGTTTTCGGATCGTAAAGCTCTGTTGTAAGAGAAGAACGTGTGTGAGAGTGGAAAGTTCACACAGTGACGGTAACTTACCAGAAAGGGACGGCTAACTACGTGCCAGCAGCCGCGGTAATACGTAGGTCCCGAGCGTTGTCCGGATTTATTGGGCGTAAAGCGAGCGCAGGCGGTTTAATAAGTCTGAAGTTAAAGGCAGTGGCTTAACCATTGTTCGCTTTGGAAACTGTTAAACTTGAGTGCAGAAGGGGAGAGTGGAATTCCATGTGTAGCGGTGAAATGCGTAGATATATGGAGGAACACCGGTGGCGAAAGCGGCTCTCTGGTCTGTAACTGACGCTGAGGCTCGAAAGCGTGGGGAGCAAACAGGATTAGATACCCTGGTAGTCCACGCCGTAAACGATGAGTGCTAGGTGTTAGGCCCTTTCCGGGGCTTAGTGCCGCAGCTAACGCATTAAGCACTCCGCCTGGGGAGTACGACCGCAAGGTTGAAACTCAAAGGAATTGACGGGGGCCCGCACAAGCGGTGGAGCATGTGGTTTAATTCGAAGCAACGCGAAGAACCTTACCAGGTCTTGACATCCCGATGCTATTTCTAGAGATAGAAAGTTTCTTCGGAACATCGGTGACAGGTGGTGCATGGTTGTCGTCAGCTCGTGTCGTGAGATGTTGGGTTAAGTCCCGCAACGAGCGCAACCCCTATTGTTAGTTGCCATCATTCAGTTGGGCACTCTAGCGAGACTGCCGGTAATAAACCGGAGGAAGGTGGGGATGACGTCAAATCATCATGCCCCTTATGACCTGGGCTACACACGTGCTACAATGGTTGGTACAACGAGTCGCAAGTCGGTGACGGCAAGCAAATCTCTTAAAGCCAATCTCAGTTCGGATTGTAGGCTGCAACTCGCCTACATGAAGTCGGAATCGCTAGTAATCGCGGATCAGCACGCCGCGGTGAATACGTTCCCGGGCCTTGTACACACCGCCCGTCACACCACGAGAGTTTGTAACACCCGAAGTCGGTGAGGTAACCTTTTAGGAGCCAGCCGCCTAAGGTGGGATAGATGATTGGGGTGAAGTCGTAACAAGGTAGCCGTATCGGAAGGTGCGGCTGGATCACCTCCTTTCTAAGGAAAAAACGGAAGCACGTTTGGGAAGTCTTGTTTAGTTTTGAGAGGTCTTGTGGGGCCTTAGCTCAGCTGGGAGAGCGCCTGCTTTGCACGCAGGAGGTCAGCGGTTCGATCCCGCTAGGCTCCATTGAATCGAAAGATTCAAGATGATTGTCCATTGAAAATTGAATATCTATATCAAATTCCACAATTAGAAATAATTGTAGAAAGTAACAAGAAATAAACCGAAACGCTGTGATTTAATGAGTTTAAGGTCAGAAGACCAAAATAAGGTTAAGTTAATAAGGGCGTACGGTGGATGCCTTGGCACTAGAAGCCGATGAAGGACGTGACTAACGACGAAATGCTTTGGGGAGTTGTAAGTAAACATTGATCCAGAGATGTCCGAATGGGGGAACCCGGCATGTGATGCATGTCACTCATTACTGTTAAGGTAATGAAGAGGAAGACGCAGTGAACTGAAACATCTAAGTAGCTGCAGGAAGAGAAAGCAAACGCGATTGCCTTAGTAGCGGCGAGCGAACTGGCAAGAGGGCAAACCGATGTGTTTACACATCGGGGTTGTAGGACTGCGTTGTGGGACGCAAGATTATAGAAGAATTACCTGGGAAGGTAAGCCAAAGAGAGTAACAGCCTCGTAATCGAAATAGTCTTAAACCCTAGCAGTATCCTGAGTACGGCGAGACACGAGAAATCTCGTCGGAATCTGGGAGGACCATCTCCCAACCCTAAATACTCTCTAGTGACCGATAGTGAACCAGTACCGTGAGGGAAAGGTGAAAAGCACCCCGGGAGGGGAGTGAAATAGAACCTGAAACCGTGTGCCTACAACAAGTTCGAGCCCGTTAATGGGTGAGAGCGTGCCTTTTGTAGAATGAACCGGCGAGTTACGATATGATGCGAGGTTAAGTTGAAGAGACGGAGCCGTAGGGAAACCGAGTCTTAATAGGGCGGCTTAGTATCATGTCGTAGACCCGAAACCATGTGACCTACCCATGAGCAGGGTGAAGGTGAGGTAAAACTCACTGGAGGCCCGAACCAGGGCACGTTGAAAAGTGCTTGGATGACTTGTGGGTAGCGGAGAAATTCCAAACGAACTTGGAGATAGCTGGTTCTCTCCGAAATAGCTTTAGGGCTAGCGTCGATGTTAAGTCTCTTGGAGGTAGAGCACTGTTTGATTGAGGGGTCCATCCCGGATTACCAATATCAGATAAACTCCGAATGCCAATGAGATATAATCGGCAGTCAGACTGCGA
>NZ_CP018822.1:30000-77500 GCF_002000985.1 Streptococcus gallolyticus subsp. gallolyticus DSM 16831
GCGTGATTTTTTGGTAAAATAATAATGTCTTATCAAAAAGGAGTAGTTTAATTTATATGAAAAAAAGAATTTTATCAGCTGTTCTTGTCAGTGGTGTAACACTTGGAACGGCAGCCGCTACAGTAAATGCGGATGATTATGATACACAAATCGCTGCACAAGATGCGGTTATCAGTAATCTTACATCTGAGCAAGCAGCTGCACAAAGTCAAGTTGATGCTCTTCAAGAACAAGTGACTTCACTTCAATCACAACAAGATGAATTGGAAGCACAAAATGCTCAACTCGAAGCAGAATCTCAAAAATTGAGCGAAGAAATTCAAGCTCTTTCAAGCAAGATTGTTGCTCGTAATGAATCTTTGAAAAAACAAGCACGCAGTGCTCAAAAAACTAACACAGCTACAAGCTACATTAATACTATCTTGAATTCTAAATCAATTTCAGATGCTATTAATCGTGTAGCTGCTGTTCGTGAAGTTGTTTCTGCAAACGAAAAAATGTTGGAACAACAAGAAGCAGATAAAGCTGCTATCGAACAAAAACAAGCTGAAAACCAAGAAGCTATCAATACAGTAGCTGCTAATAAAGCAACTATTGAACAAAACCAAGCAGCTTTGGCAACTCAACAAGCTGAATTGGAAGCAGCTCAATTGAACTTGTCAGCTCAATTGGCAACTGCAGAAGATGAAAAAGCAAGCTTAGTAGCTCAAAAAGAAGCTGCTGAACAAGCAGCGGCTGAAGCAGCTGCAGCACAAGCTGCCGCGGAAGCACAAGCACAAGCTGAGGCAGAAGCGCAAGCTGCATCTGTAGCACAAGCACAAGAATCTGTTGAAAATGGTACAGCTACTGTTGATACTACAACAGATACATCATCACAAGATTCAACTACTGCATCTACAGATACTGCAGCAGCAACTGAAGATACTTCTTCAACTCAACAAGCTGCTACAGTTACTCCAACTGCTACAACAACTACATCAAGTTCATCAAGTAGCTCATCAGCTTCAAGTTCATCATCAAGTAGTTCATCAGCTTCTACAAGCTCAACTGCTTCAACATCAACTTCATCAAGCAGTTCAAGTAGCTCATCTTCAAGCTCAGTGAACACTTACCCTGTTGGTCAATGTACTTGGGGTGTTAAATCACTTGCTTCATGGGTTGGAAACAACTGGGGTAATGCAAATCAATGGATTGCTAGCGCACAAGCTGCAGGTCATTCTGTAGGTACTACACCACAAGTTGGTGCGGTTGCTGTATGGCCTTATGATGGTGGTGGATATGGACACGTTGCATATGTAACTGCAGTTCAAAGTTCTACAAGTATCCAAGTTATGGAAGCTAATTATGCTGGTAACTCATCTATTGGTAACTACCGTGGATGGTTTGACCCAACTTCATCAACTTGGGGTGGCGGTACTGTTTACTACATCTATCAATAATAAATATTTGAGAAGGAATTTTCCTTCTCTTTTTTCTTTTTACTCGGATTTCCTTGTATTTATAGGGATTTAACGGATTTGTCATTGAAAAATACTTGAAAAAACGTTAAAATGGTATAGGATAAAAACTTTGGAGGAAATCATGTCTTATTCTGATTTAAAATTGTTTGCCTTGTCGTCAAACAAAGAATTAGCAGAAAAAGTTGCTTCGGCTATGGGTATTGAACTTGGAAAATCGACTGTTCGTCAATTTTCTGATGGTGAAATCCAAGTCAACATTGAAGAATCAATTCGTGGACACCATGTCTTTATTTTGCAGTCAACTAGCTCACCAGTTAATGATAACTTGATGGAAATCTTGATTATGGTTGATGCGCTTAAACGTGCTAGTGCTGAAAAAATTAGTGTGGTTATCCCTTACTATGGTTACGCTCGTCAAGACCGTAAAGCTCGTTCGCGTGAACCGATTACTTCTAAATTAGTAGCTAATATGCTTGAAGTTGCAGGAGTTGACCGTCTTTTGACTGTTGATTTGCACGCCGCTCAAATTCAAGGGTTCTTTGATATTCCAGTTGATCATTTGATGGGTGCTCCATTGATCGCTGATTACTTTGATCGTCATGGATTGGTTGGAGACGATGTTGTTGTCGTTAGTCCTGACCATGGTGGTGTGACACGTGCTCGTAAATTGGCACAATTCCTCCAAACACCGATTGCTATCATTGATAAACGTCGTAGTGTTACTAAAATGAATACCAGTGAAGTTATGAACATCATTGGTAATGTTAAAGGTAAAAAATGTATCTTGATTGATGATATGATTGATACAGCAGGTACTATTTGTCATGCAGCGGATGCTCTTGCTGAAGCTGGTGCAACAGCGGTGTATGCATCATGTACTCACCCTGTTCTTTCTGGTCCTGCACTTGAAAATATTGAAAAATCAGCTATTCAAAAATTGGTTGTTTTGGATACTATCTATCTTTCAGAAGAACGTTTGATTGATAAAATTGAACAAATCTCAATTGCTGAATTAATCGCTGAAGCAATTACTCGTATTCACGAAAAGCGTCCTTTGTCACCATTATTTGAAATGGGAACTGCTAAATAAGACGACTTTTATTAGCTTTCATGTTAAAAACCGTTGGATTTTTGTCTGACGGTTTTTCTGTTTAAATTATTTTGAAAAATATTAACATGTGGATAATTTAATAAAATCTTTTTAAAGATAGAGCTGTGGATAAGTCTAAAAAGGCTGTTTAATTATCTGAATTTTATGTATAATAGATGTAATTAGATTTTGAGGTGAGACTATGAGTTTAACAAACCGTTTTAATAAAAACTTAGATAAAATCGAAGTATCATTGATTCGTCAATTTGACCAATCAATTTCAGACGTGCCAGGGATTATGAAGTTAACTTTGGGTGAGCCTGATTTTACAACTCCTGACCATGTAAAAGAAGCTGCCAAAGCGGCTATTGATGCGAATCAATCACATTATACTGGTATGGCAGGGTTGCCAGCGCTTCGCCAAGCTGCTGCAGATTTTGTGAAGTCAAAATACAATTTGTCTTACAATCCTGATAATGAAATTTTGGTTACGATTGGTGCAACGGAAGCTTTGTCAGCGACTTTGACAGCGATTTTGGAACCAGGAGATACGGTTCTTTTGCCAGCGCCAGCTTATCCTGGGTATGAGCCAATTGCAAATCTTGTTGGTGCTGAAATTGTTGAAATTGATACAACGGCAAATGATTTTGTATTGACACCAGAAATGCTTGAAAAAGCGATTTTGGAACAAGGTGATAAATTAAAAGCAGTTTTGCTTAATTATCCAACTAATCCAACTGGTGTGACTTATTCACGTGAGCAAATTAAGGCTTTGGCCGATGTTCTTAAAAAATATGATATTTTTGTCATCTCAGATGAAGTGTATTCTGAATTGACTTATAATGATGAACCGCATGTGTCAATTGCTGAATATCTTCCAGAGCAAACGATTTTGATTAATGGGCTTTCAAAATCTCATGCTATGACTGGTTGGCGAATTGGTTTGATTTTTGCGCCAGCTATTTTCACGGCACAGTTGATTAAGAGTCACCAATATTTGGTAACGGCTGCTGCGACAATGGCTCAATTTGCTGCGATTGAAGCTCTTTCTGCTGGTAAAGATGATGCACTACCGATGAAAGTTGAATATATCAAACGTCGTGATTATATTATTGATAAGATGTCTGCTCTTGGCTTTAAGATTATTAAACCAGACGGTGCTTTTTACATTTTTGCGAAAATTCCTGCTGGTTATGAACAAGATTCGTTTAAGTTCTGTCAAGATTTTGCGCGTGAAAAAGCAGTTGCTTTCATTCCTGGTGTGGCTTTTGGTAAGTATGGTGAGGGTTATCTACGTCTTTCTTATGCGGCTAGCATGGAAACAATCACAACAGCGATGGAACGCTTGAAAGAATTTATGGAAGAACATGCAAACTAAGGAAACTTATGGTCTTGTCCTCTATAATCGTAATTATCGTGAGGATGATAAGCTAGTCAAAATTTTTACAGAAACCAATGGAAAGCATATGTTTTTTGTTAAACATGCTGGTAAATCTCGGTTTAATTCTGTTATTCAGCCGTTAACGGTGGCAAAATTTATTTTAAAAATTAATGATACAGGTCTGTCTTTCATTGAAGATTATAAGGAAGTTGACTCTTTTAAGGAAATTAATGCAGATTTGTTTAAGTTGTCCTATGCTTCTTATGTGACAGCATTGGCGGATGCAGCTGTGCCAGATGGTGTGGCAGACCCGCAGTTGTTTGCATTTGTTAATAAGACGCTTTCCTTAATGGAAGAGGGACTTGACTACGAAATTTTGACTAATATTTTTGAGATTCAACTTTTAGAACGATTTGGTGTTAGTCTTAATTTTCATGAGTGTGCTTTTTGTCATCGGGTTGGATTGCCCTTTGACTTTTCGCACAAATATTCTGGTCTGCTTTGTCCAGAGCATTATGGAAAAGATGATTATCGTAGTCATCTTGATCCGAATGTGCTGTACCTGGTGGACCGATTTCAAGCCATTCATTTTGATGAATTAAAGACGATTTCAGTTAAGCCTGAGATGAAACGAAAATTGCGTTTATTTATTGATGATATTTATGATAATTATGTCGGTCTTCGTTTGAAAAGTAAAAAATTCATTGATGATTTAGGGACTTGGGGAAATATTATGAAATAATGGTTGTTAGTGCTGCTTGATTTGTAGAGTGAGCACTAACAGCTTTTTGTTTAGAGGTGTGTCATTGAGAAGACATCTTTTTGAAAAGGTATTGTGATATTTTCTGGAACTGAAAAAAATCGGGAATCATGCTATAATGAAGTGATAATGTTTTGTGAGGAAAAAATTGATATGAAAAAAATTGCTGTTGATGCTATGGGTGGCGACAATGCCCCTAAAGCTATTATCGAAGGAGTTAATCGTGCGTTAGCAGAATTCTCAGATATTGAAATTCAACTTTATGGAGATGAATCTAAGATAAAAGAGTACTTGACTGCAACAGAGCGTGTTTCAATTATTCATACAGAAGAAAAAATTAATTCAGATGATGAACCAGCTAAAGCTATTCGTCGTAAGAAGAAAGCTAGCATGGTACTTGGGGCACAAGCTGTAAAAGAAGGGACAGCAGATGCTGTCATTTCAGCAGGGAATACAGGTGCGCTCCTTGCGGCAGGACTATTCGTTGTTGGGCGTATTAAAGGTATTGATCGTCCAGGGCTTATGTCCACTTTGCCAACACTCGATGGTAAAGGGTATGATATGTTGGACCTTGGGGCTAATGCTGAGAATACCCCTAAACATTTACATCAGTATGCTATTTTAGGGTCATTTTATGCGAAGAATGTTCGTGGTATTGCTAAGCCACGTGTTGGTTTGCTTAATAACGGAACTGAGGCAACGAAAGGTGATCCACTTCATAAAGAAGCTTATGCGCTATTAGCAGAAGATGCTTCTTTGAACTTTGTCGGAAATGTTGAAGCGCGTGATTTGATGAATGGTGTTGCAGACGTTGTGGTATCGGATGGTTTCACGGGAAACGCTGTCTTAAAAACAATGGAAGGAACTGCTCTTAACATCATGGGAGGTTTGAAATCTTCTATTAAATCAGGTGGTTTGAAAGCAAAATTGGGAGCCCTTCTTTTGAAGGATAGTTTATATCAATTAAAAGGTACTATGGACTATTCAAGTGCAGGTGGTGCAGTTCTTTTTGGGCTTAAAGCGCCTGTTGTGAAATGTCATGGTTCAAGCGATGCGCAAGCTGTTTACTATACAATCAGACAAGTTCGTACAATGTTAGAAACGAATGTGGTTGGTCAATTAGTAGAAGCTTTCACACCAAAGGATTAAACAAGGGGAGGAAGAGATGACAAAAGAGGCTATTTTTGAAAGGATTTGCTTTATTATTAAGGAGCAATTGCATAAACCAGAGTTAAACATTACTCAAACGACAACTTTACATGATGATTTGGGAGTTGATTCGATTGCCCTAATGGAATTTATCATCAATTTAGAAGATGAGTTTCATTTGGAAATCCCTGACGAAGATGTTGAAAACATGAAATGTATGGGAGAAATGATGGAATATCTCTATAATCGCGTAAATTAAGCAAAAACGTTCGTTAATTTCGAACGTTTTTATTTTTATTTCGTTAAAAAGTCTGCTAAATGTTGAAATTGGTAACATCATGTGTTAAAATTTAGTAGAATAAAAGCGAAAGGCGAACAAAAACATGTCACGACAACTTATTTATACGGGAAAAGCAAAAGATATTTACACTACATCAGAAGATGAGAATTTGATTATTTCAGTCTATAAAGACCAAGCGACAATGCTTAATGGTGCTCGTAAAGAGACTATTAAAGGTAAAGGCGTTCTTAATAATCAAATCTCATCTTTAATTTTTACGAAATTGAATGAAGCAGGTGTGGCGACTCACTTTGTTAAACAATTGTCAGAAACCGAACAATTAAATAAAAAAGTTGATATTGTTCCACTTGAAGTTGTTTTGCGTAATGTTACTGCAGGTTCATTCTCAAAACGCTTTGGTGTTGAAGAAGGAATCAAATTAGATACTCCAATCGTTGAATTTTACTACAAAAATGATGATTTGGATGACCCATTTATCAATGATGAACACGTAAAATTCCTTGGTATTGCAAGTGACGAAGATATTGCTTATATCAAAGCAGAAACACGTCGTATTAATGACCTTTTGAAAGATTGGTTCAGCCAAATTGGTCTTAATTTGATTGATTTCAAATTGGAATTTGGTAAAGACAAAGATGGCAAAATTATTCTTGCGGATGAATTTTCACCAGATAACTGCCGTCTTTGGGATGCTGAAGGTCATCACATGGATAAAGATGTTTTCCGTCGTGATTTAGGTAGTTTGACAGATGTTTACGAAGTTGTCCTTGAAAAACTCAAAGGGCTTAACTAAAAACTGTGATTTCTAATTAAGTAGAAAGAAGAATTCTAAAAAGGGTAAAAAATGAATAAACGAATTTTCGTTGAGAAAAAATCAAATTTTAACATTAAGGCTCAGGCGCTTGTTAAAGAACTCAAACACAATCTTCAATTAACAAGTTTAACTGATTTACGCATTATTCAAGTTTACGATGTTTTTAATTTAGCAGATTCGCTTTTCGAACGTGCTGAAAAACACATTTTTTCTGAACAAGTAACGGATAATATTTTGGCTGAGAGTGATGTGGTTGCTGAACTTTCTAACTATGCTTTCTTTGCTATTGAATCACTTCCAGGTCAATTTGACCAACGTGCAGCGTCATCACAAGAAGCATTGCTTCTTCTTGGCAGCAGTAATGATGTAACAGTTAATACGGCTCAACTTTATCTTGTTAACAAGGATATTGATACTGCTGAACTTGATGCGGTTAAGAATTATCTTCTTAATCCAGTAGATTCTCGTTTTAAAGATATTACAACAGGAATTGCGCCACAAGCATTTTCAGAATCAGACAAAACGATTCCAAATCTTGATTTCTTCAAGACTTATACAGCGGCTGAATTTGCTGATTATAAAGCTGAACAAGGTTTGGCGATGGAAGTTGATGACCTTGTCTTTATCCAAGAGTACTTCAAATCAATTGGGCGCGTGCCAACGGAAACAGAATTGAAAGTTTTGGATACTTATTGGTCAGACCACTGCCGCCACACAACTTTCGAAACTGAGCTTAAACATATTGATTTCTCAGCGTCTAAATTCCAAAAACAATTACAGGCAACTTATGATAAATATATTGCTATGCGTGATGAGCTTGGACGTTCTGAAAAGCCACAAACATTGATGGATATGGCAACAATCTTTGGTCGTTATGAACGTGCGAATGGTCGCTTGGACGATATGGAAGTGTCAGACGAAATTAACGCATGTTCTGTTGAAATTGAAGTTGATGTGAACGGTGTTAAAGAACCATGGCTTTTGATGTTCAAGAATGAAACACACAATCACCCAACGGAAATTGAACCATTTGGTGGTGCCGCAACGTGTATCGGTGGAGCAATCCGCGACCCATTGTCAGGACGTTCTTATGTTTATCAAGCAATGCGTATTTCAGGTGCTGGTGATATTACAACACCAATTTCAGAAACACGTCTTGGTAAATTGCCACAACAAGTGATTTCTAAAACAGCGGCACATGGTTATTCTTCATATGGTAACCAAATCGGTCTTGCCACAACTTATGTTAAAGAATATTTCCACCCAGGATTCGTCGCTAAACGTATGGAACTCGGTGCCGTTGTCGGTGCAGCTCCTAAGGGAAATGTTGTTCGTGAGAAACCAGAAGCTGGTGATGTGGTTATTCTTCTCGGTGGTAAAACTGGTCGTGACGGTGTCGGTGGTGCAACTGGTTCATCTAAAGTTCAAACGGTTGAATCTGTTGAAACAGCTGGTGCAGAAGTACAAAAAGGGAATGCCATTGAAGAACGTAAAATTCAACGTCTTTTCCGTAATGGTAATGTGACTCGCCTCATTAAAAAATCAAACGACTTTGGTGCTGGTGGTGTCTGTGTGGCAATTGGTGAGTTAGCTGACGGTCTTGAAATCGACCTTAACAAAGTGCCTTTGAAATACCAAGGACTTAATGGAACTGAAATTGCCATTTCTGAATCACAAGAACGTATGGCTGTTGTGGTTCGTCCGAAAGATGTTGAGGCTTTCGTGGCAGAATGTCATAAAGAAAATATTGACGCGGTAGTGGTTGCCACAGTTACTGAAAAACCAAATCTTGTTATGACTTGGAATGGTCAAACAATCGTTGATATTGAACGTCGTTTCCTTGATACAAACGGTGTGCGCGTGGTGGTTGATGCTAATGTTGTTGACAGTCAAGTTGACATGCCAGAACAACGTATCACTTCAGCTGCGACACTTGAATCTGATACTGTAAATGTTCTTTCTGACCTTAATCACGCTAGTCAAAAAGGTTTACAAACTATCTTTGATAGCTCTGTTGGTCGTTCAACGGTTAACCATCCGATTGGTGGTCGATATCAAATCACACCAACAGAAAGTTCAGTTCAAAAACTTCCTGTTCAAAACGGTGTAACAACAACAGCGTCAGTTATGGCACAAGGGTTCAACCCTTATATTGCTGAATGGTCACCATATCATGGTGCAGCTTATGCTGTTATCGAAGCAACAGCGCGTTTGGTGGCAACAGGTGCGAATTGGTCTAAAGCACGCTTCTCTTATCAAGAATATTTCCAACGTATGGATAAACAAGCTGAACGCTTTGGACAACCAGTCTCAGCCCTTCTTGGGTCAATCGAAGCGCAATTGCAACTTGGTTTACCATCAATCGGTGGTAAAGACTCAATGTCTGGTACATTTGAAGAATTGACAGTACCACCAACATTGGTTGCTTTTGGTGTGACAACAGCTGATAGTCGTAATGTTCTTTCACCAGAATTTAAAGCAGCTGATGAATACATTTACTACATTCCAGGGCAAGCTATTTCACAAGAGATTGATTTTGATTTGATTAAAGCTAATTTTGCTAAATTTGAAGCGATTCAAAAAGCACACCATATCACATCAGCTTCAGCTGTTAAATATGGTGGTGTGATTGAAAGCTTGGCACTTGCAGCTTTTGGTAACCATATCGGAGCTAAAGTAGAATTGGCAGAGCTTACAACTAGCTTGACAGCACAACTCGGTGGCTTTATCTTTACATCTACTGAAGAAGTTGCTGAAGTTAGCAAAATCGGTGAAACAACAGCTGACTTTACACTTGCTGTCAATGGTGTCAACCTTGCAGGAGATAAACTTTTGTCAGCCTTTGAGGGCAAACTTGAAGATGTTTATCCAACTGAATTTGAACAGAGTACAAAACTTGAAGATGTTCCAGCAGTTGCTTCGGATGCAGTGATTAAAGCAAGTGAAAAAGTTGCTGAACCATTGGTTTACATCCCAGTATTCCCTGGTACAAACTCAGAGTACGATTCAGCTAAAGCCTTTGAACAAGCAGGTGCAAAAGTTAACTTGGTACCATTTGTAACACTTGATGAAGCAGCTATTGAAGCATCTGTTGACACAATGGTTGACAATATCAGTAAAGCTAACATCATCTTCTTTGCAGGTGGTTTCTCAGCTGCTGATGAACCAGACGGTTCGGCTAAATTCATTGTCAACATCTTGTTGAACCAAAAAGTCCGCGCAGCTATTGACAGCTTTATTGAAAAAGGTGGTCTTATTATCGGTATCTGTAATGGATTCCAAGCCCTTGTGAAATCAGGTCTGCTTCCATACGGTAACTTTGAAGACGCGACTGAAACAAGCCCAACTCTTTTCTACAATGATGCTAACCAACACGTGGCGAAAATGGTTGAAACACGTATTGCCAATACGAATTCACCTTGGCTTGCAGGTGTTGAAGTGGGTGACGTTCATGCTATTCCAGTATCACATGGTGAAGGTAAATTCGTCGTAACAGATGAAGAATTTGCAGAACTTCGTGATAATGGACAAATCTTCAGCCAATACGTTGACTTTGACGGTAAACCAAGTATGGATTCTAAATACAATCCAAACGGTTCTGTTAATGCGATTGAAGGTATCACAAGTAAGAACGGTCAAATCATTGGTAAAATGGGACATTCAGAACGTTACGAAGGCGGTCTTTTCCAAAATATTCCAGGAAATAAAGACCAACACTTGTTCCGTAGCGCTGTTGAATATTTTACTAAAGGGTAATACTATTTTTAAAAATATATTTTATAGAAATGACATGACTGCGATTGCGTCTTGAAATTCTAAATACAAATACACAGGCAAGAGAGCTGAGGCTTGTCTCAGCCTCTTTTGTCAACTTATCAAAAGGAGAAAAAATTCCTTATAATTTAGTTCTAGGTAATAAAAATAATGACATACGAAGTTAAATCTCTAAATGAAGAATGTGGTGTTTTTGGGATTTGGGGGCATCCTCAAGCCGCTCAAGTGACTTATTTTGGACTTCACAGTCTTCAACACCGCGGTCAAGAAGGTGCTGGTATCGTTACAAACGATAACGGCAAACTTCTTCAGCACCGTAATACTGGTCTTCTTTCAGAAGTATTTAAAAATCCTGCTGATTTGGAAAAATTAACAGGAACTGCAGCTATTGGTCACGTTCGCTATGCGACTGCTGGCTCTGCGTCTATTAATAACATTCAACCATTTCTTTACAACTTTACAGACGAGCAATTTGGGCTTTGTCACAATGGTAATTTGACAAATGCAGTATCATTGAAAAAAGAATTGGAAGACCAAGGGGCGATTTTTAATGCCTCATCTGATACTGAAATTCTAATGCATTTGATTCGCCGTAGCCATAATCCTGAGTTTATCGGTAAAGTCAAAGAAGCGTTGAACACTGTCAAAGGTGGCTTTGCTTATCTTTTGATGACAGAAGATAAATTGATTGCTGCGCTTGACCCAAATGGTTTTCGTCCGTTGTCAATTGGGCAAATGGCAAATGGTGCTTGGGTAGTATCAAGCGAAACGTGTGCCTTTGAAGTGGTTGGTGCTAAATGGGTTCGTGATGTAAAACCAGGAGAACTTGTTATCATTGATGACAATGGCATTCAGTATGACACTTACACAAATGATACACAGCTTGCTATCTGTTCAATGGAATATATCTATTTTGCACGTCCTGACAGTGATATTTATGGTGTCAATGTTCACACGGCTCGTAAAAATATGGGGAAACGTTTGGCACAGGAATTTCAACATGAAGCTGATATTGTCGTTGGTGTACCGAATTCATCACTTTCAGCAGCGATGGGATTTGCTGAAGAATCAGGTCTCCCAAATGAAATGGGCTTGGTGAAAAATCAGTACACACAACGTACTTTCATTCAACCGACACAAGAGTTACGTGAGCAAGGTGTTCGCATGAAGCTCTCAGCCGTATCTGGTGTTGTTAAAGGTAAGCGCGTGGTCATGGTTGATGATTCTATCGTGCGTGGAACTACATCACGCCGTATCGTTCGTTTGCTTCGTGAAGCTGGTGCGACAGAAGTTCATGTGGCAATCGGTAGTCCAGAATTGAAATACCCATGTTTCTACGGTATCGATATTCAAAATCGTCGTGAATTGATTTCAGCTAACCACACTAAAGATGAAGTTTGTGAGATTATCGGTGCTGATAGCTTGACTTACTTGTCAATTGACGGTTTGATTGAATCAATCGGTCTTGATACAGATGCGCCTAATGGTGGTTTGTGTGTGGCTTACTTTGACGGTAAGTATCCAACACCACTTTACGATTACGAAGAACCTTACCTCAAGAGCTTAGAAGAAAAAACAAGCTTCTATATTCATGAAGTTAATGAAAATAAATAGAACTGTTTAATAGCTCTGCTATTTCCCAAAAGGAGAAAAATATTATGATAAAAAATGCTTACGCTCCACGTCTTACCACTGACTAAAGGCTAAAGCATTTGTCAGTGGACGCTTTGTCCTATGGGACCAAAGCTAAAGACCTGACTAGTTTTTTCAGTCAAAATGATGGTTTGACTGAAAAAACGTCGCAATCTCCAAAATGGTTTTTTGACAAAAAAAGAGAAGGAAAAATATTATGACAAAAAATGCTTATGCTCAATCTGGTGTTGATGTTGAAGCGGGTTATGAAGTTGTTGCACGTATCAAAAAACACGTTGCGCGTACTGAACGTGCAGGTGTTATGGGAGCTCTTGGTGGCTTTGGTGGTATGTTCGATCTTACAAAAACTGGTGTGAAAGAACCTGTTTTGATTTCAGGAACTGATGGTGTGGGAACAAAACTCATGCTTGCCATTAAATATGATAAACACGATACAATCGGTCAAGACTGTGTTGCCATGTGTGTTAATGACATCATTGCAGCTGGTGCGGAACCACTTTACTTCCTAGATTACATTGCAACTGGTAAAAATGAACCTGCAAAACTTGAACAAGTCGTTGCAGGTGTTGCTGAAGGTTGTGTTCAATCTGGCGCAGCTCTTATCGGTGGTGAAACTGCTGAAATGCCTGGTATGTATGGTGAAGATGATTATGATTTGGCTGGTTTTGCAGTAGGTGTTGCTGAAAAATCACAAATCATTGATGGTTCAAAAGTTTCTGATGGTGATGTTCTTCTTGGACTTGCTTCAAGTGGGATTCACTCAAATGGTTATTCACTTGTCCGTCGTGTCTTTGCTGATTACACAGGTGAAGAAGTGCTTCCTGAACTTGAAGGCAAAAAATTAAAAGAAGTTCTTCTTGAACCAACACGTATCTACGTTAAAGCGGCGCTTCCACTTATCAAAGAAGAATTGGTTAACGGTATTGCTCACATTACTGGTGGTGGTTTCATTGAAAATGTCCCACGTATGTTTGCGGATGATTTAGCTGCTGAAATCGAAGAAGATAAAGTTCCTGTTCTTCCAATTTTTAAAGCTCTTGAAAAATACGGTAACATCAAACACGAAGAAATGTTTGAAATCTTCAACATGGGTATTGGTTTGATGTTGGCAGTTAGCCCTGATAAGGTTGAGCGCGTGAAAGAATTGCTTGACGAACCAGTTTACGAACTTGGTCGTATTGTTAAAAAAACTGATGCAAGTGTGGTGATTAAATAATGAAAAAAATCGCAGTTTTTGCGAGTGGTAATGGGTCAAATTTTCAAGTCATTGCGGAGCAATTTCCAGTTGAATTTGTCTTTTCAGATCACCGAGATGCATATGTCTTAGAACGTGCGGAAAAACTCGGTGTGACAACTCATGCTTTTGAACTTAAAGAGTTTGACAATAAAGCAGCTTACGAAGAGGCTATTGTTGCTTTGCTTGAAAAATATGATATTGATTTGGTTTGCCTAGCTGGTTATATGAAGATTGTTGGTCCGACTTTGCTAGCGGCTTACGAAGGTCGTATCATCAATATTCACCCAGCTTATCTGCCAGAATTTCCAGGTGCTCATGGTATTGATGATGCTTGGGAAGCAGGTGTTGACCAGTCTGGTGTTACCATTCACTGGGTTGACAATGGCGTTGACACGGGAAAAGTGATTAAACAAGTCCGTGTGCCTCGTCTGGCTGATGATACCATTGACAGTTTTGAAGCTCGTATTCATGAAAATGAGTATAAACTCTACCCAGAAGTTTTAGAGAGCTTAGGAGTTGAGAAAAAGTAGTCAGCGCATTTGATAGCATAGCTATTGGCATGCTAGCTTATTAGGAGATTATGATGATGAAAAAGATTTTGGTGTTTGTATTAACTTTTATTGTCGTTGCCTTTATAGTAAATGTACTATTTGGCAATCTTGAAAATCCATGGCGTCTTAGTTTAGCTTATGTTATCGGGCTTATTGCTGGCATTATGATTGACTGGTTTATTTTTTATAGAAAGTAGGACTGAAATGACAAAACGTGCACTAATTAGTGTTTCTGATAAAGCGGGCATTGTTGAATTTGCTCAAGAATTGAAAAAACTTGGTTGGGATATTATCTCGACTGGTGGAACAAAAGTTGCGCTTGATAAAGCAGGTGTTGACACTATCGCGATTGATGATGTGACTGGATTCCCAGAAATGATGGACGGTCGTGTGAAAACACTTCACCCAAATATTCATGGTGGTCTTTTGGCTCGTCGTGACCTTGACAGCCACCTTCAAGCTGCAAAAGATAACCACATTGAATTGATTGATCTTGTTGTGGTTAACCTTTACCCATTCAAAGAAACAATCTTGAAACCAGAAGTAACTTACGCTGATGCGGTTGAAAATATTGATATCGGTGGTCCTTCAATGCTTCGCTCTGCTGCTAAAAACCATGCTAGTGTAACAGTTGTCGTTGATCCAGCTGACTACGCTGTTGTTTTGGATGAATTGTCAGCTAATGGTGAAACAAGCTTTGAAACTCGTCAACGTTTGGCAGCAAAAGTTTTCCGTCATACAGCAGCTTATGATGCTTTAATTGCAGAATATTTCACAAAACAAGTTGGTGAAACAAAACCTGAAAAACTCACAATCACTTACGATTTGAAACAACCAATGCGTTATGGTGAAAATCCTCAACAAGACGCTGATTTCTACCAAAAAGCTTTGCCAACAGATTACTCAATTGCTTCTGCTAAACAATTGAATGGTAAAGAATTGTCATTTAACAACATCCGCGACGCTGATGCTGCAATCCGCATTATCCGTGATTTCAAAGACCGTCCCACTGTTGTTGCCCTTAAACACATGAACCCGTGTGGTATCGGACAAGCTGATGATATTGAAACAGCTTGGGACTATGCTTATGAATCAGACCCAGTTTCAATCTTTGGTGGAATTGTTGTACTTAACCGTGAAGTTGACGCCGCAACAGCTAAGAAAATGCACGCTATCTTCCTTGAAATCATCATTGCACCAAGTTATTCAGAAGAAGCCCTTGAAATCTTGACAACTAAGAAGAAAAACTTGCGTATTCTTCAATTGCCATTTGAAGCTCAAGAGGCTAGCCAAGTTGAAAAAGAATACACTGGTGTTGTCGGTGGGCTTTTGGTTCAAAACCAAGATGTTGTCGAAGAAAATCCAGCTGATTGGAAAGTTGTAACAAAACGTCAACCAAACGACCAAGAAAAAACAGCGCTTGAATTTGCTTGGAAAGCTATTAAATACGTGAAATCTAACGGTATTATTGTGACAAATGACCACATGACACTTGGTGTTGGTCCTGGTCAAACAAACCGTGTAGCTTCTGTTCGTATCGCTCTTGATCAAGCTAAAGACCGTCTTGACGGTGCTGTCCTTGCTAGTGATGCCTTCTTCCCATTTGCGGACAACGTTGAAGAAATTGCTGCTGCAGGTGTGAAAGCAATCATCCAACCTGGTGGTTCAGTCCGTGACCAAGAATCTATTGATATGGCTGATAAATACGGCATTGCCATGGTATTTACAGGTGTTCGTCACTTCCGTCATTAAGAGTTAATAATATAATAGCAAGTGCCTTAGCCAAATTGGTTGAGGCGCTTTTTAAGTTTTCTGAAAGAAAATTTTCAGTCTCTCTTAAGCAAGCCACCCTATACTAAAGATACTCCTAAATAAACTTTTTTTCATACCCCTGCAAATCCTAATCTATTTTAGATTGGGATTTTTTTGTGCAACGATTTTAGAGATAAAAAAGAAAGAACCCCGCTAGCGGAGTCCTTTCAGGAGATTATGAAAAAGAAAAGTTTTAGGATTGTTTATATTGTAAATCGGGTGCCTTAATTTTTTCTTAAAAATAAAAATAGAAGTTAGAGTATTTGTCGTGTGATAAGGCTCTATTTTTTGTTATAATGATAAAAGAAGTTTTTAATAAATGAGTTATTGACTACGTAGGGAGAGAAAATGAAAAAAGTATGTTTTGTTTGTCTAGGAAATATTTGTCGTAGTCCAATGGCTGAATTTGTGATGAAAGATTTGGCTGGTGCTGAAGGCTGGCTGATTGAAAGCCGTGCAACTTCTGGCTGGGAACATGGTAATCCCATTCATCATGGAACGCAAAGTATTTTTAAAAAACATAACATTAGTTACGACAAGCACAAGTCATCTCAACAGATTTCGCGCAAAGATTTTTATGATTTTGATGTTATTATTGGTATGGATGCGGAAAATGTTGCGGATTTGAAACATATGTCACAAGGAAAGTATGATGACAAAATCTTTCTTTTTGTAAAAGGTGGTGTACCAGATCCTTGGTTTACAGGTGATTTTGATGCAACCTATGATTTGGTTAAGCGTGGTTGTGAACAATGGCTAACGCGGCTAAAAAATTCTTAAAAAGAGAAGTTGAGCAAAAATGAAAAAAATAAAAATAACCCGAGGGCGCATAGAGCTCTTAACGGTTTTGATTCTTATCATCTGTGGTTTATCCGTTTTTACGCTATCAATGAAATCTAAAACAACGTTAACCTACGACAATGGTAAAATAACCTACACAGGCTATGTTGTTAATCACCGTATGAATGGTCAGGGAAAATTGACTTATGAAAATGGTGATACCTATGAAGGTAATTTTGTGGATGGTGTTTTTGAAGGTCAAGGAACTTTTGCCTCAAATTCTGGTTGGACATATCAAGGAGAATTTAAAGATGGTCAGCCAGACGGTCAAGGAACTTTGACAGCGCAAAATGGAGAGGTATATACAGGAACCTTTAAACAGGGGATTTTTCAAAAATGAGAATAAAATGGTTTTCAATGGTTAGGGTGACGGGGCTCTTGCTCGTTTTACTCTATCATTTCTTTAAAACAGCTTTTCCAGGCGGTTTTATTGGTGTTGATATTTTCTTTACATTTTCAGGATATTTGATTACGGCTTTACTGATTGATGAATATTCGAAAAACAAGAAAATTGATCTTTTAGGATTTTACAAGAGGCGTTTTTATCGTATCGTGCCTCCGTTGGTGTTGATGATTCTTATTGTTATGCCGTTTACTTACTTGGTACGTAAAGACTACGTGGCAAGCATTGGCAGTCAAATTGCGGCAGCAGTAGGATTTACAACGAATTTTTATGAAATTATCACAGGTGGTAACTACGAAACGCAATTTATCCCACATCTCTTTGTTCATACATGGAGTTTGGCAATTGAGATGCATTTTTATTTGATTTGGGGATTTTTGGTTTGGTTTTTGGGGAAACACCATGATAACGTAGTAAAATTCCGTAGTTTGATTTTTGCAATTTCTGCAGCATTTTTTGCTGGAAGTTTCCTATCAATGTTTATCCGAGCATTTTTTGTTGACAACGTTTCGACAATTTACTTTTCATCTCTGTCCCATAGTTTTCCGTTTTTCTTAGGAGCCATGGTGGCAACGATGACAGGAATTCGAGAAACAACGGCTCGTTTCAAAAAGAATGTTCGTCTCTGGTCAACAAAACGCAGTATTTTGACAATGGTGCTAAGCTTTGCTTTGTTGCTACTGTTGACATTTGCTTTGAAATTTGACCAACGAATCACGTATTTGTTTGGCTTTGTATTAGCAAGTTTATTTGCAACGGTGATGATTTATGCGGCGCGTGTGCTAAACGACCAAACGCCTAATGCCAAAGAGCCCGCTATTATCAACTATTTGGCAGATGTTAGTTATGGTGTTTATCTTTTCCATTGGCCATTTTACATTATCTTCACGCAACTAATGTCAAATGGTTTAGCGGTATTGGTAACGGTTATCTTTTCATTGATATTTTCAACGCTGTCTTATTATGTATTGGAGCCATTTCTTGCTGGCAAGTCTGTCAAATTGCTTGGCTTGAATTTAGATTTACATCCTTATCAAAAATGGCTTTATGGTGGAGGAGCTTTGCTTGGTTTGGTGACAATTGTGACCATTATCATTTCTCCAGCTGTTGGTGATTTTGAGACAAGTCTTTTGGTGAATTCGCTCCAGCAAGCACAGACTAATTTGAATCGGACACATACTGTAACTGCTGGGGATGCAACGGCTTTAAGTGATGTTACTGTCATTGGAGATTCCGTAGCTCTTCGCTCAAGTGCTTCATTTTCAAGCTTACTTCCAGATGCTCAAGTTGACGCTGCGGTTAGCCGAAGCTTTGATGATGCTTTTGAGATTTTCCAAAATGAAATTTCAAGCGGGACATTATCGCAAACAACAGTTCTTGCGGTGGGGGTTAATTCGCTAGATAATTACCAAGAAGATTTGCAGCAGTTTATTGATGCTCTGCCAGATGGCTATCGTTTGATTATTGTGACACCTTACAATGCTAATAATGAAGCTCAAGTCAAAGAAGTTCGTGATTATGAGCTAACTTTGGCTGATACTTATAATTATGTTACGGTGGCAGATTGGTATAAAGCAGCAACTAAACACCCAGAAATCTGGAGTGGTACTGATGGCGTGCATTACAGTGATAGTGATACGACTGGTGCAGACCTTTATGTTAAAACGATTCAAAAAGCAATTGAAAAATCCGCTAAAAATCCAGCCAAAGGAGAATCGGATTCTTAGTTTGTTTCAGAAACCAACTTCGGTTGGTTTTTTCTTGTTCAAAACGCTAATTTTCTATCATTTTATGTAAGAAATAATAACATCAAAAAAGTTTTAAAAATCCCTTTACAGTATAGGTTTGAAGCGTTATAATACAGGTGACATAAAACGTGAGAAGAAAGGAGAAAGAAAAAGGTGGCTGATTTATTCTACGACGTCTTGGCAAGCGTCTGGATTTCTATTGCTGGTGTTGATTCACGTTGGGGAAAATAAGAAACTAAAGCACCTGTACGGGTGCTTTTTTCGATAATTGTCATAAATTTGTATAAATTTTCTGATAATTATGGTAAAATAGACAAAAGACTATCTATATATATGAGGAATTTGTGATGACGTTAATTTACCAATCAACTCGTGATGAAAATAACAAAGTAACTGCTAGTCAAGCTATCTTACAAGGATTGGCAACTGACGGTGGTTTATTTACTCCTGTATCACTTCCAGAAGTGGCATTGGATTTTGAAACTTTAAAAGATGCTTCTTACCAGGAAGTGGCTAAGCTTGTATTGTCTGCATTTTTAGACGATTTCACAGAAGAAGAGTTGGCTTACTGTATTGATTCTGCTTACGATGCTAAATTTGATACACCAGAAATCGCACCGCTGGTTAAATTAGGTGGCCAATATAATCTTGAACTTTTCCATGGGTCAACTATTGCGTTTAAAGACATGGCATTGTCAATCTTGCCATACCTTTTGATAACGTCAGCTAAAAAACAAGGCGTTGATAACAAAATCGTGATTTTGACAGCGACATCAGGTGATACTGGTAAAGCTGCAATGGCTGGTTTTGCGGATGTCCCAGGAACAGAAATCATTGTTTTCTATCCAAAAGACGGTGTCAGCAAAATTCAGGAACTTCAAATGACAACACAAACTGGTAATAACACACACGTTGTAGCTATTACTGGTAACTTTGATGATGCGCAAACAGATGTAAAACGTATGTTTAACGACGTTGATTTGCGTGAAAAATTGCTTGCGCACAAGACACAATTTTCATCAGCGAACTCAATGAATGTTGGGCGTTTGGTACCACAAGTTGTTTATTATGTTTATGCTTACGCACAACTTGTTAAAGCTGGTCATATTAAAGCAGGCGACAAAGTAAACTTTACAGTTCCAACAGGAAACTTTGGTAATATTCTAGCAGCTTACTATGCAAGTCAAATCGGTGTCCCAGTTGGTAAATTAATCTGTGCTTCAAATGAAAACAAAGTTTTAACAGACTTCTTCACAACAGGGACTTATGATAAAAAACGTGAGTTTAAAGTCACAACAAGTCCTTCAATGGATATCTTGGTATCATCTAACTTAGAACGTTTGATTTTCCATTTGTTGGGAAATGATGCTGCTAAGACGAAAGCATTGATGGAACAATTGGTTTCAGAAGGCGAATACACACTTCCTGATGTTGACCAATCGATTCTTGATTTATTTGAAGCAGGCTATGCAACAGAAGTTGAAACATCTGCTGAAATCAAACGTGTCTATGAAGCATCTGATTACATTGAGGACCCACATACGGCAGTTGCGTCAGCTGTTTATCAAAAATACGCAGAGCGCACAGGTGATAAAACACCAACTGTGATTGCTTCAACAGCAAGTCCATATAAATTCCCACGTGTGGCAGTTGAAGCTGTTAGTGGACAAGCACCTGCAGATGATTTTGTTGCTGTTAAGGAACTTGAAAAATTATCAGGTGTTGCCATTCCAAAAGCTGTCAATGGACTTGAAACAGCTGAGGTTCGTCACAAAACGGTTGTGGCAACAGGTGATATGCAAAAAGCAGTTGAAAATTATTTAGGACTTTAAATTTATAAAAGTAGAAGCTGAGGCTGGTTCTCAGCTTTTCTTTCTGTTACGATAAGGGTATGAAACAAACAAAGAAAATTATTCACTTGGCTTTTCCTGCTATGATGGAAAATTTGCTGCAGATGCTGATGGGAGTGGTTGACAACTACCTTGTTGCTCAGGTTGGTTTGATTGCCGTTTCAGGTGTCTCTGTTGCTAATAATATTATTACAATTTATCAAGCTATTTTCATTGCTCTCGGAGCTGCGGTTTCAAGTCTGGTGGCTAAAAGTCGTGGTGAAAAAAATAATGAAAAGACGGTGCAATATCAGTCTGAGGCGATTTTGGTAACACTAGGTCTCAGTTTAGTTCTAGGGCTTTTTTCCTTGCTTTTTGGAAAAACAATTCTTCATTGGCTAGGAACAGAAACAACAGTCACACAAGCAGGTGGTCTGTATTTGGCGATTGTTGGTGGTTTGATTGTTAGTCTTGGTTTGATGACAACGTTGAGCGCGTTTTTGCGTGCTTTAGGCAAACCACAGTTACCAATGTATGTTAGTTTATTGAGCAATATTTTAAATGCGATTTTTTCTGCGGTATCTGTTTTTGTTTTTCACTGGGGGATTGCTGGTGTTGCTTGCTCAACGGTCTTGTCACGTTTTATCGGTACGTTGTTGTTAGCAAGTCAATTGCCAATGGGCAATATTTTAAAAACGATAAAATGGCATTTGGATAGTGATTTGTTGAAAATAGCCTTGCCTGCGGCTGGTGAACGTCTAATGATGCGTGCTGGTGATGTGGTTATCGTGGCGATTATTGTCAAATTTGGTACGGAAGTCGTTGCAGGAAATGCCATTGGGGAAACCTTGACGCAGTTTAATTACATGCCAGGAATGGGCGTTGCGACAGCAACCGTTATTCTTGTTGCACATAGTCTTGGACAAAAAAATACCAAAGATATTAAACAGCTGGTACGTGATTCGTATTTGATTTCGACGATTATGATGCTTTGTGTCGGTGCTTTGGTTTACGTGTTTGGTAGTCATTTGACTTATCTTTTCACGACCAATCAAACAGCGCTAACAGCTAGCCTTGTTGTGTTGTTTTATTCTTTTGTTGGCGGTCCAGCGACAGCAGGAACACTTATTTACACAGCAGCATGGCAAGGTTTGGGCAATGCAAAACTTCCATTTTACGCCACAACATTTGGAATGTGGGTCATTCGAATTATTTCAGGGTACGTGTTGGGAGTTAGCCTAAACCTTGGTTTGACAGGTGTTTGGCTAGCAACGTTAGCAGATAATATTTTCCGTTGGCTTTTCCTATATTCCCTTTACAAGAAATATATGAAGGAATTAGCAATGATGAGTTGAAAAAATCAGGTTTTCCTGATTTTTTTGTTATTTTTTCCCAAAAGGGAAGTGAAATTTGTCCCTAAAGTCTATTATTTTCTAAGTAAGGATTTGTTAAGATGAGCATATTAGAAAAGGAGACTGTCTATGGGAAAATTACTACATAAATTAAGTTATTGGATTTTTAGGCATGCCAAACTGACAATTGTTTTGGTTATGCTGTTGTTGGGGGCTCTTGGTGGAATTGCTGGGTTAACAGGCGTGCATTTTTCATCAACAGGGCTTGATATGAAAGGTACAGAATCGCAAACAGCGCTTAATATTGTTGAAAAAGATTTTGCTGGTCTTGCTTCAAAAGGTGCGAGTGAAAAAGTCGTCTTTAAAGCAACTTCGGGTTCGTTAACAGATGAGACGGCACAGCAAGCTATGGCGGATTTTGTTAAAGAAGAAATGGCTGATGATGCTGTTGAGATGGTTATTCTACCAGAGCAACAACAAAATTTGACTAAGAATAATGCTATCGGATATGCAACAGTTACTTTCAAAAAAGCAAAGGAAGATGTTAAGCAGTCATCGATTAATCATTTGGTAAAGGCGACTAAAATTCCCAAAGATGCAGGAATTGAAACGGAACTAACAGGCGATTTGACAATTAGTGAAATGGATACTGGTGAAAAATCAGAAATCTATGGTCTCTTAGCAGCCATTATCATTCTAGCCATTACTTTTGCATCGGTTATCATGGCAGGAATGCCGATTCTTTCTGCACTTATTGGTTTGGGAATCAGTGTGCTTGGTGTGGTTATTTTGTCAAATTGGATTGAGTTCACAACATCTGATTTATCGCTTAGTGGTATGATTGGCTTAGCTGTGGGAATTGATTATGCTCTCTTCATTATTTCGCGTTACAGACAAGAAATAAAAAAAGGACATAGTCGTGAAGAAGCACTGGCTAAGTCAATGACGACAGCAGGGAAAGCCGTTATTTTTGCAGGTACGACTGTTATAGTTGCTTTGCTTGCTATGTCAACACTTGGTATTAGCTTCTTATCTGTAATGGGATTTGCTGGTGCTTTGTCTGTTCTTGGAGCAATGTTGACAGCTTTGACCATTATTCCAGCGGTGATTGTTCTTTTAGGAAAAATTGCAACAGGAGAAAAGCAAAATCGTGTATTAGCTCGTTTTGGACGATTGAAACGTGACTATGGTTGGGGAAAATTCGTTAGCAAATTTAAAGTGTTGTTATCAGGAATGGTGTTGCTTGGCTTAATTATTGTTGCTTTGCCAGCGCGTAATATGAATCTTGGGTTGCCAACGGATGCTAACAAGAGCACCAAGACAACGGAACGTCGTGCTTATGATATTATGACAGAAGGTTATGGTGCAGGGCATGCGGCAACCTTGGTCGTTTTAGTTAAAACTGGTGATAGTGAAACAGCGCAGGATGTAGCCACAGAATTGCAGAATACAGCTAACGTAGAGCGTGTGACACCACCAATGATTGGCAATGGTAAATCTGGACAATATTACATGATTACGTTGACTCCGAAAACAGACGGAAATGCAGTAGCTACTAAGAATTTGGTAAAAGCTATCCGTGCGAAATCAAATAAAAATGGCAACCCAACGTTGTTGGTTACAGGTTCAACAGCTATTAATATTGATATGTCAGATGCTTTGCTAGCAGCTCTTCCAAAATTTGCTTTAATTATCGTAGCATTTGCCTTTGTTCTTTTATTGCTTATCTTCCGTTCGTTATTGATTCCGTTTGTTGCGGTAAGTGGTTTTGTTCTTTCATTGCTTGCGACTTTGGGTGCCTTGGTCTTTATTGTCCAAGAAGGACATTTTGATGATTTGATTGGACTTGCTGGTCCGAGTGCTATTTTGAATTTCTTACCAGTTTTAGTTATCGGCATTATGTTTGGTTTGGCAATGGATTACGAGGTCTTTCTTATCAGTCGGATGAAAGAAGTATATGATGAAACAGGAGACACTCAAAAAGCCTTGCTTGAGGGAATGAAAGATAATGGGAAAGCTATCTTTGCAGCTATTTTGATTATGGCATCAGTCTTTATGGGCTTTGTCTTTGCAGCAGACAGTACAGTTAAATCAATGGGCTTGGCGTTGACGTTGGGAATCTTCTTTGATGCTCTCATTGTTCGAATGATTTTTGTTCCAGCTACGCTTGCCGTCTTTGGTAAAGCCAATTGGTATCTGCCTAAATGGTTGGATAAACTTCTCCCAAATGTTAAAATTGAATAGAGAGATTGAGCTGAGATAATCTCAGCTTTTTTAGGTGATAGGTATGAAAACAAATAAAATAGAAGAAAGTGTCAAATATCAATTTTTAAAATTAGGTAAATGGCTTTTGATAGGTTGGCTAGTTTTCCTTTATCTTTTTGTCCAATATTTAAATTGTGGCTACTTTTTTCAAACAGATGTTATGTCAAATGCAGCCTTAGTTAGTGAAGTATTATTGCTTTATTTTTCTAATCGTTTGGTGTCAACGAAATATTTGTATCTCGGATTAGCTGTGCAAGTCTTGCTGATTTTTTGGTTGGCACTTTTCTTTGACAATCTATCTAGTCTTGCTTTACTGGTTGGATTCATGCCTATTTGCATTGTTGAAGAAATTACCTACCAGTATCCTAAACGTTATTTTGTAATGACAGCTTTGTACGGTCTCTGTGTTCTTGGCTTTGGCTTATTGCAAGATGGTTTAGATTTTTTCAATTTTATCTTGTTAGCTGAAGCTGTGGCTATGATTGCACTACTTGCCATTTATTATTATCAAATGATTTATCGTCAAGCTTTTCAAGCGCAATATCTTCAGGAAGTTAATGAGGAACTCAATCAAGCTTATGCACAAGTAGAGGAAGCGACAACTAAGGCAGTCAAACAAACGCTGGCGCGTGATTTACACGATAGCTTGACTCAAGATTTGATTGGCATTAATATGCACCTCTCGGCAATGAAAGCTCTCCTAGACAATGAAGATTATCAAAAATTGGCACAGACTTTGGAAAAAACACAACATCTCACCAAAGAATCCATTAGTGAGGCACGTCAAACGATTGCTGATTATCGCCAAGAAAAACGAGACAATCTAACGTTGCAGTTGCGAGAAGAATTACAAAAACGGTTGACCAATTTGCAAGAAAATTATCATCTCAATACTCAACTGGCTATGCCTGATGAGATTGAATTATCTTATCATCAAGGAATGGATGTTTTGCGAATGATTAATGAAGCTTTGATGAATGTTATTAAGCATGCTGAGATTGACCAAGCAAAAGTTGACGTCAAGAAAGAGGGAAAAATGTTGCAAATTCACGTTATTAATTTTGGTAAGCCTATGCGATTACTAGCGCAAAACAATCAACATTTTGGCTTACTTGGCATGAAAGAACGAGCAGCGCAGTATAACGGTCAAGTGAGTATTAACAGTAGCAAAAACACAGGAACGGTTGTAACGATTGAATTGGAGGTAATCTAGTGAAGCACATTATGATTGTAGATGATCATCCGATTGTCAGAGAAGGTTTGGCTAATTTTATTGAAATAGCAGATGATTTGACAGTGGTTGCCACAGCTTCAAATGGTCAGGAGGCTTTGGAAAAATTAGCTGCGCTTACTAGGCAACCAGACCTTATCTTAGTTGATTTGCAAATGCCAGAAATGAGTGGCAAAAAGTTACTAGAAGAGCTGCCGACATTGTCGAATGTTCTCATCTTTTCTACGGAAATCGACGGTGAACTTGCGCAGCACTTTATTCAAAAAGGAGTACGAGGCTACCTATTAAAAGACGAAGACCCGACTGACATTGTTAATCATATTCAAAAGTTATTAGCAGATGATAGCTATATTGCCATAAGTTCAGAAGTTTTGACGGCTAGTTTTCAACATAGACAAAACGAAGAAAATGTGCCAACGATTACAGAGCAGCAGAAGCAGCTATTGCAAATGGTAGCTGATGGATTGACCAATAAAGAAATTGCAGCGCAGCTATTTGTTACTGACCGCACGGTAAAGACCTATCTAACGGAACTTTATGAGATTTTTCAAGTCAATAATCGAGCTCAAGCAATTGCTTATGCGATAAGACACAACTTAATTTAAAAAATAATCATTAGAAAAGTTTTGTGATTTTTGTTATGCTACAATAAAGAATTTATTTCAGGAAGTAACGCTATGGAACTGAATCATGTGAAAGAATTTATTGCCTTAACAAAGACAGAAAATTATCTAGAAGCAGCGGAGAATTTATTCATTTCGCAATCTAGCTTGTCAAAACATATAAAATCTTTGGAAGTTGAACTTGGAACAACTCTATTTGACCGAACGACACGTCAAGTTAAACTCAATGAAGCAGGAAAAGTATTTCTCAAATACGCTCAACAGCTAATTGATGTCCAGCACCAATGTAATACGGCGCTTATTAATCTCAAGGAAGCTGAAGAGCAAAGTTTGACAATCGGCTCAATTCCAATTATGGCTCCTTATGGCATCACAGATATGCTCATTGATTTTAAAAAGGCGAATGTAAAAATTAATCTGAGCATTATTGAAGGTGAGACTGAGCAACTTAAACAGAAACTTCGAAATGATGACTGTGATTTGATTTTTATTCGTCGATTGTCAGGTCAAAAAGAAGTTACAGAGGATTTGGATGATTTTGCAGTCATCAATTTCACGACGGATTATTTGGTTGCGGTGTTACCAAATGATCACCCCTTGGCTAACCAAGCTCTGATTGACTTGTCGGAATTGAAAAATGAAGAATTTTTATTCTTACCTCCTCATTCTGTCATGCATAACATTTCACTTCAAGCTTGTCGTCAAGCTGGCTTTACGCCGTCAATTGCTTATACGGGAAAGCGTGCTGAAAATATTATCGACCTTGTTAGTAAAGGAATGGGCATTTCGTTATTAATGGCAAAACCTATTTCCTATATCAATACGCGAAATCTGGTGAAACTGGTGCCTGTTCTTCCGCATATCGAGACAGAAATTGTCATTTATTATAAGAAAAGTGCCCTGTTATCAAAAGCAGCCAGTCACTTTTTAGAATTTGTTCAACGATAGAGGAGTGGTTTTGCCCACTCCTTTATTGTTGAAAATTATTCATTTTAGGAATAGATTGCTCTAAAAACGGAATTGTTTCCGATTTTATTTTTAGGTAATATAAGTTATGAGGAGGGAAGAAATGAAAGTAAGTAAAACAAGAGAGTTTGTCTTTTCTTTATCAATGGCATTTGCTATGAGTTTTTGCATGGAATATTACAATTTATCACTTAATAACGGCGGTGCCAATTATGGTTTAGTTTTGGACGTATTGAAAGAAGTGTGGTGGATTACAATCATCGTTTTTCTCATTCAAGAATTCTTCGGTGGACCAATTGCAGTTCGCTTGATGTCAATGCTGGCAAAGCCTGAAGAAATTCCTGTGTTCATGCGACCAACGATACGAAGAATTTGCACAGTCTGTGTGATGTGTCCAAGTATGGCGGTTGTTTCATCTATTTTATTTAAGCATCCATGGGGAAATTTCATTCCAACGGTTTTAACCACGCTAACGTTTAATTTTCCAATGGCGTTTTCAATTCAAATCTTTTTATTAGGTCCCGTCCTCAAAAAATTGATTCTAGAATCAGGAAATAAATAACATCTTTTTATTCCAAAGATAGTTTCTTCCTATTAGAGTGCTTTTTGCTAATTATATATGTAAGAAATCAGGTGATTGCCTGATTTTTTTGTTAATGCTTAAAATGTTGGTAGTACCTGAAAACATTTTCTTGGAAAAAAAGCTAAAAAACACGGTAAAAACCTTGCAAACTCTTGTCAAATCTGATATTATATACTGGTGCTGTAAATACAGTAACTTTAGCTATGATACAAGAGGTTGCGACACGCTCGGTTGCATTGCCACGCAAAAGCGTGTTGGTTTTCTTGAGGAGCTAGCCTATTATCTTAAATAGACGAAAAGGAGAAAAAGATGGCAAACAAAAAAATCCGTATCCGTTTGAAAGCATACGAACATCGTACACTTGATACAGCGGCAGAAAAAATTGTTGAAACTGCAACACGTACAGGTGCAACAGTTGCTGGACCAGTTCCACTTCCAACTGAACGTAGCTTGTACACAGTTATTCGTGCGACTCACAAATACAAAGATTCACGCGAACAATTTGAAATGCGTACTCACAAACGCTTGATCGATATCATCAACCCAACTCAAAAAACAGTTGACGCTTTGATGAAATTGGATCTTCCAAGTGGTGTTAACGTAGAAATCAAACTCTAATAAGGATTTGGTGATTGAGCACAAAAAACGCTCGTTAAAAACTTTTTTGAGCATGAAAAATGCTCATTAAAAACTTTTTAAATAAATAAAGTAAAGGAAATATTCTCTCATGACAAAAGGAATCTTAGGGAAAAAAGTGGGAATGACTCAAATCTTCACTGAATCTGGTGAATTTATCCCTGTTACTGTCATCGAAGCAACTCCAAACGTTGTGCTTCAAGTGAAAACTGTTGAAACAGATGGTTACGAAGCAGTTCAAGTTGGTTTTGACGACAAACGTGAAGTATTGAGCAACAAACCTGCCAAAGGCCATGTAGCAAAAGCTAACACAGCTCCTAAGCGCTTCATTCGTGAATTCAAAAACATTGAAGGCTTAGAAGTTGGTCAAGAAATCACAGTTGATACATTCGAAGCTGGAGATGTTGTTGATGTAACTGGTACATCTAAAGGTAAAGGTTTCCAAGGTGTTATCAAACGCCACGGTCAAGCTCGTGGACCAATGGCTCACGGTTCTCGTTATCACCGTCGTCCAGGTTCTATGGGACCTGTTGCGCCTAACCGTGTTTTCAAAAACAAACACTTGGCAGGACGTATGGGTGGTAACCGTGTGACAATCCAAAACCTTGAAGTTGTCCAAGTTATCCCAGAGAAAAACGTTATTCTTATCAAAGGTAACGTACCAGGTGCTAAGAAATCTCTTATCACTATCAAATCAGCAGTTAAGGCTGCTAAATAATAAGAAAGGAGAAAACAGTTAAAATGGCAAACGTAAAACTATTTGACCAAACTGGTAAAGAAGTTAGCTCAGTTGAGTTGAACGATGCTATCTTCGGTATCGAACCAAACGAATCAGTAGTATTTGATGTCGTTATCAGCCAACGCGCTAGCCTTCGCCAAGGTACTCACGCAGTTAAAAACCGCTCTGCAGTATCTGGTGGTGGTCGTAAACCATGGCGTCAAAAAGGAACTGGACGTGCTCGTCAAGGTTCTATCCGCTCACCACAATGGCGTGGTGGTGGTGTAGTCTTCGGACCAACTCCACGTTCATACGGATACAAACTTCCACAAAAAGTTCGTCGCCTTGCATTGAAATCAGTTTACTCAGCTAAAGTTGCTGAAGATAAATTTGTAGCTGTAGAAAGCCTTTCATTTGCAGCTCCAAAAACTGCTGAATTCGCAAACGTACTTTCAGCTCTTAACGTTGACTCAAAAGTACTTGTAATCCTTGAAGAAGGAAACGAATTTGCAGCTCTTTCTGCACGTAACCTTCCAAACGTTAAAGTTGCAACTGCAACAACTGCAAGTGTTCTTGATATCGTAAACAGCGACAAACTTCTTGTTACTAAAGAAGCAATCTCTACAATCGAGGAGGTTCTTGCATAATGAATTTGTACGACGTAATCAAAAAACCAGTAATCACTGAAAAATCAATGTACGACCTCGAAGCAGGTAAATATACATTCGAAGTTGACTCTCGTGCGCACAAACTTTTGATCAAACAAGCTGTTGAAGCTGCTTTTGATGGAGTTAAAGTTGCAAACGTGAACACTGTAACAGTTAAACCAAAAGCAAAACGTGTTGGTCGTTACACTGGTTTCACTTCAAAAACTAAAAAAGCTATCATCACTCTTACAGCTGATTCTAAAGCAATCGAGTTGTTTGCAGCTGAAGCTGAATAATCTAAGGAGGAAATAACGTGGGTATTAAAGCTTATAAACCAACGACAAATGGTCGTCGTAATATGACTTCTTTGGATTTTGCTGAAATCACTACAAGCACTCCTGAGAAATCATTGCTTGTTTCACTTAAAAACAAAGCTGGTCGTAACAACAACGGTCGCATCACTGTACGTCACCAAGGTGGCGGTCACAAACGTCACTACCGTTTGATTGACTTCAAACGTAACAAAGATGGCGTTGAAGCAGTTGTAAAAACTATTGAGTATGATCCAAACCGTACAGCTAACATCGCTCTTGTACATTACACTGACGGTGTGAAAGCTTATATCCTTGCACCTAAAGGTCTTGAAGTTGGACAACGTATCGTTTCAGGTCCAGATGCAGATATCAAAGTTGGTAACGCTCTTCCACTTGCTAACATCCCTGTTGGTACAGTTATTCACAATATCGAACTTCAACCAGGTAAAGGTGCTGAATTGATTCGTGCTGCTGGTGCTTCTGCACAAGTTCTTGGTCAAGAAGGTAAATACGTGCTTGTTCGTCTTCAATCAGGCGAAGTTCGTATGATTCTTGGTACTTGCCGTGCTACAATCGGTACAGTTGGTAACGAACAACAATCACTTGTAAACCTTGGTAAAGCTGGTCGTAGCCGTTGGATGGGTATCCGTCCTACAGTTCGTGGTTCTGTAATGAACCCTAATGATCACCCACACGGTGGTGGTGAAGGTAAAGCACCAGTTGGACGTAAAGCGCCATCTACTCCTTGGGGTAAACCTGCGCTTGGTCTTAAAACTCGTAACAAAAAAGCTAAATCTGACAAACTTATTGTTCGTCGTCGTAACGATAAATAATTCAGTCGCTTAGTTAAATAATCATCCGCCAGCTCGGTAGTGTGCATTTTGCACACAGGCCGCTGTGGTACTATATTTTAAAGGAGAAAACTACAAAATGGGACGTAGTCTTAAAAAAGGACCTTTCGTCGATGAGCATTTGATGAAAAAAGTTGAAGCTCAAGCAAATGACGAAAAGAAAAAAGTAATTAAAACTTGGTCACGTCGTTCAACGATTTTCCCAAGTTTCATCGGTTATACAATCGCAGTTTATGATGGACGTAAACACGTACCAGTTTACATCCAAGAAGACATGGTAGGTCACAAACTTGGTGAATTCGCACCAACTCGTACTTACAAAGGTCACGCAGCTGACGATAAGAAAACACGTCGTTAATAGGAGGAGGACACAATGGCAGAAATTACTTCAGCTAAAGCAATGGCTCGTACAGTCCGTGTTTCACCTCGTAAAACACGTCTTGTACTTGATCTTATCCGTGGTAAGAATGTTGCTGACGCAATCGCAATCTTGAAATTCACTCCAAACAAAGCAGCTCGCGTAGTTGAAAAAGTTCTTAACTCTGCTATCGCTAACGCAGAAAACAACTTTGGTTTGGAAAAAGCTAACTTGGTAGTATCTGAAACTTTCGCAAACGAAGGACCAACTATGAAACGTTTCCGTCCACGTGCTAAAGGTTCAGCTTCACCAATCAACAAACGCACAACTCACGTCACAGTAGTTGTGTCAGAAAAATAAGGAGGTAAAATCGTGGGTCAAAAAGTACATCCAATTGGTATGCGTGTCGGAATCATCCGTGATTGGGATGCGAAATGGTATGCTGAAAAAGAATACGCGGATTACCTTCATGAAGATCTTGCAATCCGCAAATTCATTCAAACAGAATTGGCAGACGCTTCAGTTTCACGTATTGAAATCGAACGTGCTGTAAATAAAGTAATTGTTTCACTTCACACTGCTAAACCAGGTATGGTTATCGGTAAAGGTGGAGCTAATGTTGACGCTCTTCGCGCTAAACTTAACAAATTGACTGGAAAACAAGTTCACATCAACATCGTTGAAATCAAACAACCTGATTTGGACGCACACCTTGTTGGTGAAAACATTGCACGTCAACTTGAACAACGTGTTGCTTTCCGTCGTGCTCAAAAACAAGCTATCCAACGTACAATGCGTGCAGGTGCTAAAGGTATTAAAACTCAAGTATCTGGTCGTTTGAACGGTGCTGATATCGCTCGTAGTGAAGGTTATTCAGAAGGAACTGTTCCACTTCACACACTTCGTGCAGATATTGACTACGCTTGGGAAGAAGCTGACACTACTTACGGTAAACTTGGTGTTAAAGTTTGGATCTACCGTGGTGAAGTTCTTCCAGCTCGTAAAAACACTAAAGGAGGCAAATAACAAATGTTAGTACCTAAACGTGTTAAACACCGTCGCGAATTCCGTGGAAAAATGCGCGGTGAAGCTAAAGGTGGTAAAGAAGTCGCATTCGGTGAATATGGTCTTCAAGCTACTACTAGTCACTGGATCACAAACCGTCAAATCGAAGCTGCCCGTATCGCAATGACTCGTTACATGAAACGTGGTGGTAAAGTTTGGATTAAAATCTTCCCACACAAATCATACACTGCTAAAGCTATCGGTGTACGTATGGGTTCTGGTAAAGGGGCACCTGAAGGTTGGGTAGCACCAGTTAAACGTGGTAAAGTGATGTTTGAAATCGCTGGTGTATCTGAAGAAGTTGCACGTGAAGCACTTCGTCTTGCTAGCCACAAATTGCCAGTTAAGACTAAATTCGTGAAACGTGAAGCAGAATAAGGAGAAATCATGAAACTTCAAGAAATTAAAGATTTTGTTAAAGAGCTTCGTGGTCTTTCTCAAGAAGAACTTGCTAAGAAAGAAAACGAACTTAAGAAAGAACTTTTCGATCTTCGTTTCCAAGCTGCAGCAGGTCAACTTGATCAAACTGCTCGTTTGAACGAAGTTAAAAAACAAATTGCACGCGTAAAAACAGTGCAATCTGAAAAGAAATAATAGATTGGGAAAGGAGAAATTCTAATAATGGAACGTAATCAACGTAAAACCCTTGTTGGACGTGTAGTATCTGACAAAATGGATAAAACAATCACTGTTGTAGTTGAAACTAAACGTAACCACCCAGTCTATGGTAAACGTATCAACTATTCTAAAAAATACAAAGCACATGATGAAAACAACGTTGCTAAAGAAGGCGATATCGTTCGTATCATGGAAACTCGTCCACTTTCAGCTACAAAACGCTTCCGTCTTGTAGAAGTAGTGGAAGAAGCTGTTATTATCTAATCAAACTAAAAGGAGAAATTTGAAATGATTCAACAAGAAACTCGCTTGAAAGTTGCTGATAATAGCGGTGCTCGTGAGATCTTGACTATCAAAGTTCTTGGTGGTTCAGGACGTAAATTCGCTAACATCGGTGACGTAATCGTTGCTTCTGTAAAACAAGCTACTCCTGGTGGAGCTGTTAAAAAAGGTGATGTCGTAAAAGCTGTTGTTGTTCGTACTAAATCTGGTGCACGCCGTCCAGACGGTTCATACATCAAATTTGATGACAACGCTGCAGTAATCATCCGTGATGACAAAACTCCTCGCGGAACTCGTATCTTCGGCCCTGTTGCACGTGAATTGCGTGAAGGTGGCTTCATGAAGATCGTATCACTTGCACCAGAAGTACTTTAATCAATAAAAAACACAAACTAAGTCCCCTGCATTTGCAGGGTGCCCATTAGGGCGTAAGAAATAATAGGAGAAAAACCAAATGTTTGTAAAAAAAGGCGACAAAGTTCGCGTTATTGCTGGTAAGGACAAAGGCGTTGAAGCTGTAGTTCTTAAAGCCCTTCCTAAAGTCAACAAAGTTGTTGTCGAAGGTGTTGCTATTGTTAAAAAACATCAAAAACCAAACAACGAAAACCCTCAAGGTGCTATCGTAGAAAAAGAAGCACCAATCCATGTATCTAACGTACAAGTTCTTGACAAAAATGGTGTAGCAGGACGTGTTGGTTACAAAGTTGTAGACGGCAAAAAAGTTCGTTACAACAAAAAATCAGGCGAAGTGCTTGATTAATCACGAAGGAAAGGAGAAAGTATAAGTAATGGTAAATCGCTTAAAAGAAAAATACACTAACGAAGTCGTTCCTGCTTTGACTGAAAAATTCAACTACACTTCAGTTATGGCTGTCCCAAAAGTTGAGAAAATCGTTCTTAACATGGGTGTTGGTGATGCTGTAAATAATTCTAAAAACCTTGAAAAAGCTGCTGCTGAATTGGCACTTATTTCAGGTCAAAAACCATTGATTACTAAAGCTAAGAAATCAATCGCTGGCTTCCGTCTTCGTGAAGGTGTAGCGATCGGTGCAAAAGTTACCCTTCGTGGTGAACGTATGTACGAATTCTTAGATAAATTGGTTACTGTTTCACTTCCACGTGTACGTGACTTCCACGGTGTTCCAACAAAATCATTTGACGGACGTGGTAACTACACACTTGGTGTGAAAGAACAATTGATCTTCCCAGAAATCAACTTTGATGATGTTGATAAAGTACGTGGTCTTGATATTGTTATCGTAACTACAGCTAACACTGACGAAGAAGGTCGTGAATTGCTTAAAGGCCTTGGAATGCCTTTTGCAAAATAATTTAGGAGGTAAATCAATTGGCTAAAAAATCTATGATTGCTAAGAATCATCGCCCTGCGAAATTCTCTACGCAAGCTTACACTCGTTGCGAACGTTGTGGCCGTCCACATTCAGTTTACCGCAAATTCAAACTTTGCCGTGTTTGCTTCCGTGAGTTAGCTTACAAAGGACAAATCCCAGGCGTTACTAAAGCGTCTTGGTAAAATTATGATACTAAACCCGTGGTGAACAAAGCAAAATTAGGAAATCGAAGATGTTTGCTTGCAAACGAGTCGATTTATCTATTTTGCACACTTCATAGGGCGAGTTCAAATTAGCTTTTCGTCTGAGAAGCATACAACCAGCCCAATCGGGCGACATTAACTAGCAAGTGAAATATTCAAACTACTAGTAAGAGGAGAAATATATAATGGTTATGACTGACCCAATTGCAGACTTTTTGACACGCATTCGTAATGCTAACCAAGCAAAACACGAAGTGCTTGAAGTACCTGCATCAAATATCAAAAAAGGAATTGCTGAAATTCTTAAACGCGAAGGTTTCGTGAAAAACGTTGAAGTTATCGAAGATGACAAACAAGGTATCATCCGTGTATTCCTTAAATATGGACAAAACGGTGAACGTGTTATCACTAACTTGAAACGTATCTCTAAACCAGGTCTTCGTGTTTACGCAAAACGTGAAGATGTTCCTAAAGTTCTTAACGGACTTGGAATTGCAATCATCTCTACATCAGAAGGTCTTTTGACTGACAAAGAAGCTCGCCAAAAGAACGTTGGTGGAGAAGTTATTGCTTACGTTTGGTAAGATAAAACTTCCTTTCAATTTTTATTGAAAAAGTTTCTTACTAAAAATAATGGACTATAGATACAGGTATTCTGTATAATAGTCGCCCCGTGAAAACTCGTCGCATATGCGGCTTGACAATCTAACAGGAGAAAATAAAAACTATGTCACGTATTGGTAATAAAGTTATCAACTTGCCTGCTGGTGTAGAAGTTACTAACAATGATAACGTAGTAACTGTCAAAGGACCTAAAGGCGAACTCACTCGTGAGTTTAACAAAAACATTGAAATCAAAGTTGAAGGCACTGAAGTTTCACTTCACCGTCCAAACGACTCAAAAGAAATGAAAACAATCCACGGTACAGCTCGTGCTAACTTGAACAACATGGTTGTTGGTGTTTCTGAAGGTTTCAAAAAAGAACTTGAAATGCGCGGGGTTGGTTACCGTGCTCAACTTCAAGGTTCAAAACTTGTACTTTCTGTAGGTAAATCTCACCAAGACGAAGTAGAAGCTCCAGAAGGTGTTTCATTTGAAGTTCCATCTGCAACTACTATCGTCGTTAACGGTATCAACAAAGAAGTTGTTGGTCAAACAGCAGCTTACATCCGTAGCCTTCGTGCTCCAGAACCTTACAAAGGTAAAGGTATCCGTTACGTTGGTGAATACGTACGTCGTAAAGAAGGTAAAACTGGTAAATAATAGATTGTGGGAAGTTTTGCAAGACTTACTCTTGCAAAGCCCATGTTCTAGCATTTATAATGTGTCGTTTTGACATTAATCAATTAATTAAGAGGTGAAAATTGTGATTTCGAAACCAGATAAAAATAAAATCCGCCAAAAACGCCACCGTCGCGTTCGCGGTAAACTCTCTGGAACTGCTGATCGCCCACGTTTGAACGTTTTCCGTTCTAATACAGGCATCTACGCTCAAGTTATTGATGACGTAGCGGGTGTAACGCTCGCAAGTGCATCAACTCTTGATAAAGAAGTTTCTAAAGGAACTAAAACAGAACAAGCCGTTGTTGTCGGTAAACTTGTTGCTGAACGCGCAGTAGCTAAAGGTATTTCTGAAGTGGTGTTTGACCGCGGTGGATATCTCTATCACGGACGTGTTAAAGCTTTGGCTGACTCAGCTCGTGAAAACGGATTGAAATTCTAATAGGGAGGACACTTAATAATGGCATTTAAAGATAATGCAGTTGAACTTGAAGAACGCGTTGTTGCTATCAACCGTGTTACAAAAGTTGTTAAAGGTGGACGTCGTCTCCGCTTTGCTGCTCTTGTAGTTGTTGGTGATCGTAATGGTCGTGTAGGTTTTGGTACTGGTAAAGCTCAAGAAGTACCAGAAGCTATTCGTAAAGCTGTTGAAGACGCTAAGAAAAACTTAATCGAAGTACCTATGGTTGGTACAACAATTCCTCACGAAGTTCGTTCAGAATTCGGTGGAGCTAAAGTATTGTTGAAACCTGCTGTAGAAGGTGCTGGGGTTGCCGCTGGTGGTGCTGTACGTGCCGTCATCGAATTGGCAGGTGTTGCAGATGTTACATCTAAATCACTTGGTTCAAACACTCCAATCAACATCGTTCGTGCAACTGTTGAAGGTTTGAAACAACTTAAACGTGCAGAAGACGTTGCTGCTCTTCGCGGTATTTCAGTTTCTGATTTAGCTTAAGAAAGGGGATAATAATGGCTCAAATTAAAATTACTTTGACTAAGTCTCCAATCGGACGCATTCCTGCACAACGCAAAACAGTTGCTGCTCTTGGACTTGGTAAATTGAATAGCTCAGTTATCAAAGAAGATACACCAGCTATTCGTGGAATGGTTACTGCAGTTTCACACTTGGTAACTGTTGAAGATGTTAAATAATTAACATAATAATTTTAGGTTTAAGTCGCGGAGAAATCTCTTGCGACTTAAACTAGATATAGTATAGGCGAGTTTCTATGGGGAGTCCTTTCCCCTCATAGAGGCGCTAGCATTTTACAAATAAGGAGAAAATTAATAATGAAACTTCATGAACTTAAACCAGCAGAAGGTTCTCGTAAAGTACGTAACCGTGTAGGTCGTGGTACTTCATCTGGTAATGGTAAAACAGCTGGACGTGGTCAAAAAGGTCAAAAAGCTCGTAGCGGTGGTAAAGTACGTCTTGGTTTTGAAGGTGGACAAACTCCATTGTTCCGTCGTATGCCAAAACGTGGTTTCTTGAACATCAACGCTAAAGAATACGCTCTTGTAAACCTTGACCAACTTAACGTCTTTGAAGACGGTACTGAAGTAACTCCAGTTGTTCTTAAAGAAGCTGGAATTATCCGTGCTGAAAAATCAGGTGTTAAAGTTCTTGGTAACGGCGAATTGACTAAAAAATTGACTGTCAAAGCAGCTAAATTCTCAAAATCTGCTGAAGCAGCTATCACTGCAAAAGGTGGTTCAATCGAAGTCATCTAATGAGGAGGACTTAGTATGTTCTTTAAATTACTTAAAGATGCACTAAAGGTAAAAAATGTTAGAAATAAAATTTTCTTTACACTTTTTATCATCTTGGTTTTCCGCATTGGAACGCATATTACTGTGCCAGGTATCAATGCGAAAAGTCTTGAACAATTAGGGGAGCTTCCCTTCTTAAATATGTTGAACCTTGTTTCTGGTAATGCTATGAGTAACTTCTCTGTATTCTCTATGGGTGTTAGCCCATATATCACAGCATCCATCATCGTTCAACTGTTGCAAATGGATATCTTACCTAAATTTGTCGAATGGAGTAAACAAGGTGAAGTAGGACGCCGTAAGCTTAATCAAGCAACGCGCTATATTTCACTCGTCCTAGCTTTCGTTCAATCTATTGGTATTACAGCAGGATTTAATACTCTTTCAAGTATTTCATTGGTATCAACACCAAATGTTAAGACTTATCTTCTCATTGGTGCCTTGTTAACAACAGGTAGTATGATTGTGACATGGCTTGGTGAGCAAATCACCGACAAAGGTTTTGGTAATGGTGTCTCAATGATTATCTTTGCAGGTATCATTTCATCGATTCCAAATGCTATCTCAACAATTTATGAAGATTTCTTTGTGAATGTACGTTCAAGTGATTTATTATCTTCATACATCTTTGTAGCTTTGTTGATTGTGGCAGTATTGGCAATTGTATTCTTTACAACCTTTGTCCAACAAGCAGAATACAAAATTCCAATTCAATATACAAAACTTGTTCAAGGTGCGCCTACAAGTTCTTACCTTCCTTTAAAAATTAATCCAGCCGGCGTCATTCCCGTTATCTTTGCCAGCTCGATTACGACAATTCCAAGTACGATTATTCCGTTGATTTCAAATGGAAAAGACATTCCTTGGTTAACTACTCTAGAATCATTCTTGAATTACCAAACACCAAGTGGTATGGTAGTTTACGCAGTACTAATCATTTTATTCTCATTCTTCTATACTTTTGTGCAAGTTAATCCTGAAAAAACAGCAGAAAACTTGCAAAAAGGTGCGTCATATATTCCTAGTGTTCGACCTGGACGTGAAACAGAAGAATACATGTCTTCACTCTTGAAGAAATTAGCTACTGTGGGTTCAATTTTCTTGGCGTTTATCTCATTAACACCAATTATCGCTCAACAAGCAATGAACCTATCTAGCAGTATTGCTCTTGGAGGAACAAGCTTACTTATCTTGATTTCAACAGGTATTGAAGGTATGAAACAACTTGAAGGCTATCTTTTGAAGAGACAGTATGTTGGTTTCATGAACACAGCAGAATAGAATATAGGTTGACCTAGTCAACCTTTCTATTTTGTTTTTGAATAAGTTTAGCACTTCGGTGTTAAATTTATTTAAAAATAAAATAAGGAGACTATCATGAATCTTTTAATCATGGGTTTACCAGGTGCTGGTAAAGGAACTCAAGCAGCAAAAATTGTTGAAAAATTTGGTGTAGCTCATATTTCTACTGGAGATATGTTCCGCGCTGCAATGGCAAACAAAACTGAAATGGGTGTCCTTGCAAAATTATTCATCGACAAAGGTGAACTTGTACCAGATGAAGTTACGAACGGTATCGTTAAAGAACGTTTAGCACAAGATGACATCGCAGAAAAAGGCTTTTTGCTTGATGGCTATCCACGTACTATTGAACAAGCACACGCTTTAGATGAAACACTTAGCAACTTGGATCTTAAATTAGATGGTGTGATTAACATTGAAGTTAACCCAGAATCACTTATTGAACGTTTAAGTGGTCGTATTATCAACCGTAAAACTGGCGAAACTTTCCACAAAGTATTCAATCCACCAGTTGGTGACTACAATGAAGATGACTTCTACCAACGTGAGGACGACAAACCTGAAACGGTAAAACGTCGTCTTGATGTTAATATCGCTCAAGGTGCACCAATCATTGAACATTACCGTAAAGCAGGTATTGTTTTTGACGTTCAAGGTAACCAAGACATTGATGATGTTTTTGCAGATATTGTTAAAGCTATCTCATCATTAAAATAATTTAAGAATTTTCTACTTGCACAAGTAGAAAAGACATGATATAATAGGCTAGTCTGGCTTATAATTGTTACCTCTGTGCTCAGAGGACATCAAATCGAAATTTAGGGGGTACTTTTGCGTGGCAAAAGAAGATGTGATTGAAATTGAAGGTAAAGTTGTTGAGACGATGCCTAATGCAATGTTTACTGTTGAGTTAGAAAATGGACACCAAATCTTGGCAACTGTATCAGGAAAGATCCGTAAAAACTACATTCGTATTTTGGTAGGTGACCGTGTTACTGTTGAAATGAGTCCGTATGATTTGACACGTGGACGCATCACATACCGCTTTAAATAATCGAAATAATTGGAGGGATTAAAAAATGAAGGTAAGACCATCAGTCAAACCAATTTGCGAATACTGTAAAGTTATTCGTCGTAACGGTCGTGTTATGGTAATTTGTCCATCAAATCCAAAACACAAACAACGTCAAGGATAATTATAGAAAGGAGAAAAAATGGCTCGTATTGCTGGAGTTGATATTCCAAATGAAAAACGTGTAGTAATTTCACTTACTTATGTGTATGGTATCGGTCTTGCTACTTCTAAGAAAATCTTAGCTGCAGCTGGTGTTTCAGAAGATATCCGTGTTAAAGATTTAACATCAGACCAAGAAGATGCTATCCGTCGTGAAGTTGATGCAATTAAAGTTGAAGGTGACCTTCGTCGTGAAGTAAACTTGAACATCAAACGTTTGATGGAAATCGGTTCATATCGTGGTATCCGTCACCGTCGTGGACTTCCTGTCCGTGGACAAAACACTAAAAATAACGCTCGCACTCGTAAAGGTAAAGCTGTTGCGATTGCAGGTAAGAAAAAATAAAATAGGAGGTAAAAAAATTGGCTAAACCAACACGTAAACGTCGTGTGAAAAAGAACATCGAATCTGGTGTTGCTCATATTCACGCTACATTCAATAACACTATTGTTATGATTACAGATGTGCATGGTAATGCAATTGCTTGGTCATCAGCTGGTGCTCTTGGATTCAAAGGTTCTCGTAAATCTACTCCATTCGCTGCACAAATGGCTGCTGAAGCTGCTGCAAAATCTGCACAAGAACATGGTCTTAAAACCGTTGAAGTTACTGTAAAAGGTCCTGGTTCAGGTCGTGAGTCTGCTATTCGTGCTCTTGCTGCGGCTGGTCTTGAAGTGACTTCAATCCGTGACGTTACTCCTGTGCCACATAATGGTGCTCGTCCTCCAAAACGTCGTCGTGTGTAATCGTAATTGTTAATAGTACACAAGATTCGTTTCGAGGGAGTATAATAAATGATTGAGTTTGAAAAACCAATAATAACAAAAATTGATGAAAATAAAGATTACGGCAGATTTGTCATTGAACCACTTGAACGTGGCTATGGGACAACTCTAGGTAATTCTCTTCGTCGTGTACTCTTGTCTTCACTCCCAGGTGCGGCAGTAACATCAATTAAAATTGATGGAGTACTCCACGAATTTGACACTATTCCAGGTGTACGCGAAGATGTTATGCAAATCATCCTTAATATTAAGGGACTTGCAGTAAAATCTTATGTTGATGATGAAAAAATTATCGAACTTGATGTTGAAGGTCCAGCAGAAGTTACTGCGGGAGATATTTTAACAGATAGCGATGTTGAAATCGTCAACCCCGACCACTATCTCTTTACAATCGCTGAAGGACACAGTTTGAAAGCTACAATGACTGTTGCTAAAAAACGTGGTTATGTCCCAGCAGAAGGTAATAAAAAAGAAGATGCTCCAGTGGGAACATTGGCTGTAGATTCAATCTACACACCAGTGAAAAAAGTTAATTATCAAGTTGAACCTGCTCGTGTAGGTAGCAATGATGGCTTTGATAAATTAACAATCGAAATCATGACAAATGGCACAATCATTCCTGAAGATGCTTTAGGTCTTTCTGCTCGTGTCTTGATCGAACACTTGAACCTCTTTACTGACCTTACAGAAGTGGCTAAAAACACTGATGTAATGAAAGAAACTGAGAAAGTGAACGATGAGAAAGTGCTTGACCGTACCATCGAAGAACTTGATTTGTCAGTTCGCTCATACAACTGTCTTAAACGTGCAGGTATCAATACTGTATTTGATTTGACAGAAAAAACTGAGCCCGAAATGATGAAAGTCCGTAACCTTGGTCGTAAGAGCCTTGAAGAAGTCAAAGTTAAACTTGCTGATCTTGGACTCGGACTCAAAAACGATAAATAATATAGGAGGATAAAATGGCTTACCGTAAACTAGGACGCACTAGCTCACAACGTAAAGCAATGCTTCGTGATTTAACAACAGATCTTTTGATTAACGAATCTATTGTAACAACAGAAGCTCGTGCTAAAGAAATCCGTAAAACAGTTGAAAAAATGATTACTTTAGGTAAACGCGGTGATCTTCATGCTCGTCGTCAAGCAGCTGCTTTCGTACGTAATGAAATTGCATCTGAAAACTTTGATGAAGCTACTGAAAAATACACTTCACAAACAGCTCTTCAAAAACTTTTCGATGAAATCGCACCTCGTTATGCAGAACGCAACGGTGGATACACTCGTATTCTTAAAACAGAACCTCGCCGTGGTGACGCTGCTCCAATGGCAATCATTGAATTAGTATAATTTTTATCAATTTTGTTGAGTGTTATGATGATGGAACTGAAAAGTTCTTAGTCTAGCTCTGGTCTACCGCTAGGATTTTTCCTAGCGGGAACACTCATCATATTGGTGTTTTTAGTAACGCTTGTTTACGAAATGTCTCTAGATTAGAAACACTTCGTAAGCAGGCGTTTTTGAGTTTCTTTGACTCGTTGTTAATTGTCGTAGATGATAAATTTAGGCCCTAGCGAGAACAACTTTTAAGTCTCATTTTTGAAGTTAAAGATAAAGGAAAACAATTTTTCTTATTTTTAATAGTTCAAAGATTTTTTGAGAAAACTAAATTACTTTGAAACTCATATAGTTTTCAGTCATGCAGAGGCATTATTTACAAAGAAATTATGCATGTATGATTATAATAGCCATAAAATGCGTTTTAATGACCAAATTCAGCCCATAAAGCTTTTTTATTAAATAAAAGACTGTAAATGGTAAAAATGGCTATTTACGGCAAATAAAACACTTCTGATGATTAAAGTGCTCAAAAATCTTAAAAACAAATTTTAAGTCTAAGTTAGCTATTTCGTAAAAACTCTTTAGAGGTTTATAATCTAACGCTTTTGAGGACAGTTATTTATCCGATTTTCAATAAAAGTAACTTGCTCATGCTGGCTTTGTTGTTAATAATTTTAGGAGCTTTAACCAATCTTCTAGCGATTTCACGATAGGAATGCTCTTCTTTGAGCTGGTATTAAATATTCCCCTTTTTGGTGTGTAGTAATCAGAGTTCTTCTAATTATTTTTGTAGTGATTACAATTATATTTCTCTAAGGTGTTTTTGATACACTCAAATGGCTAGCTGCATTTTAGAACTTTCAAATAAAGAAAATTTATATTTTAATCAGAAAATTTTCTAAAAAGTAGTTGACAGTTTTTCCTAAGTTTAGTATACTAGATGAGCTGTCGCAAGAGGGCAGGTCTTAGGTTTACAGAAAAGCTAAAAAAGTTCTTGACAAAGTAAGCTTGAGATGATACACTAATATAGCTGTTGTCCGAGAGGGATGCGGTAATCGGTTTGAAACAGGATTGAAAAAAACTTGAAAAAGTAGTTGACAAGTTGTTTCAGATTTGATAGAATATAGAAGTTGTCTCGCAAGAGGCAAAGACCTTTGAAAACTGAACAAGACGAACCAAACGTGCGGGTTGAGAAATCGACCTGTTAAGAAAATAAATCTGTCAGTGACAGAATGAGAACAAGATTAAATGAGAGTTTGATCCTGGCTCAGGACGAACGCTGGCGGCGTGCCTAATACATGCAAGTAGAACGCTGACTACTTTAGCTTGCTAGAGTAGAAGGAGTTGCGAACGGGTGAGTAACGCGTAGGTAACCTGCCTACTAGCGGGGGATAACTATTGGAAACGATAGCTAATACCGCATAACAGTGTTTAACACATGTTAGATGCTTGAAAGATGCAAATGCATCACTAGTAGATGGACCTGCGTTGTATTAGCTAGTTGGTGGGGTAACGGCCTACCAAGGCGACGATACATAGCCGACCTGAGAGGGTGATCGGCCACACTGGGACTGAGACACGGCCCAGACTCCTACGGGAGGCAGCAGTAGGGAATCTTCGGCAATGGGGGCAACCCTGACCGAGCAACGCCGCGTGAGTGAAGAAGGTTTTCGGATCGTAAAGCTCTGTTGTAAGAGAAGAACGTGTGTGAGAGTGGAAAGTTCACACAGTGACGGTAACTTACCAGAAAGGGACGGCTAACTACGTGCCAGCAGCCGCGGTAATACGTAGGTCCCGAGCGTTGTCCGGATTTATTGGGCGTAAAGCGAGCGCAGGCGGTTTAATAAGTCTGAAGTTAAAGGCAGTGGCTTAACCATTGTTCGCTTTGGAAACTGTTAAACTTGAGTGCAGAAGGGGAGAGTGGAATTCCATGTGTAGCGGTGAAATGCGTAGATATATGGAGGAACACCGGTGGCGAAAGCGGCTCTCTGGTCTGTAACTGACGCTGAGGCTCGAAAGCGTGGGGAGCAAACAGGATTAGATACCCTGGTAGTCCACGCCGTAAACGATGAGTGCTAGGTGTTAGGCCCTTTCCGGGGCTTAGTGCCGCAGCTAACGCATTAAGCACTCCGCCTGGGGAGTACGACCGCAAGGTTGAAACTCAAAGGAATTGACGGGGGCCCGCACAAGCGGTGGAGCATGTGGTTTAATTCGAAGCAACGCGAAGAACCTTACCAGGTCTTGACATCCCGATGCTATTTCTAGAGATAGAAAGTTTCTTCGGAACATCGGTGACAGGTGGTGCATGGTTGTCGTCAGCTCGTGTCGTGAGATGTTGGGTTAAGTCCCGCAACGAGCGCAACCCCTATTGTTAGTTGCCATCATTCAGTTGGGCACTCTAGCGAGACTGCCGGTAATAAACCGGAGGAAGGTGGGGATGACGTCAAATCATCATGCCCCTTATGACCTGGGCTACACACGTGCTACAATGGTTGGTACAACGAGTCGCAAGTCGGTGACGGCAAGCAAATCTCTTAAAGCCAATCTCAGTTCGGATTGTAGGCTGCAACTCGCCTACATGAAGTCGGAATCGCTAGTAATCGCGGATCAGCACGCCGCGGTGAATACGTTCCCGGGCCTTGTACACACCGCCCGTCACACCACGAGAGTTTGTAACACCCGAAGTCGGTGAGGTAACCTTTTAGGAGCCAGCCGCCTAAGGTGGGATAGATGATTGGGGTGAAGTCGTAACAAGGTAGCCGTATCGGAAGGTGCGGCTGGATCACCTCCTTTCTAAGGAAAAAACGGAAGCACGTTTGGGAAGTCTTGTTTAGTTTTGAGAGGTCTTGTGGGGCCTTAGCTCAGCTGGGAGAGCGCCTGCTTTGCACGCAGGAGGTCAGCGGTTCGATCCCGCTAGGCTCCATTGAATCGAAAGATTCAAGATGATTGTCCATTGAAAATTGAATATCTATATCAAATTCCACAATTAGAAATAATTGTAGAAAGTAACAAGAAATAAACCGAAACGCTGTGATTTAATGAGTTTAAGGTCAGAAGACCAAAATAAGGTTAAGTTAATAAGGGCGCACGGTGGATGCCTTGGCACTAGAAGCCGATGAAGGACGTGACTAACGACGAAATGCTTTGGGGAGTTGTAAGTAAACATTGATCCAGAGATGTCCGAATGGGGGAACCCGGCATGTGATGCATGTCACTCATTACTGTTAAGGTAATGAAGAGGAAGACGCAGTGAACTGAAACATCTAAGTAGCTGCAGGAAGAGAAAGCAAACGCGATTGCCTTAGTAGCGGCGAGCGAACTGGCAAGAGGGCAAACCGATGTGTTTACACATCGGGGTTGTAGGACTGCGTTGTGGGACGCAAGATTATAGAAGAATTACCTGGGAAGGTAAGCCAAAGAGAGTAACAGCCTCGTAATCGAAATAGTCTTAAACCCTAGCAGTATCCTGAGTACGGCGAGACACGAGAAATCTCGTCGGAATCTGGGAGGACCATCTCCCAACCCTAAATACTCTCTAGTGACCGATAGTGAACCAGTACCGTGAGGGAAAGGTGAAAAGCACCCCGGGAGGGGAGTGAAATAGAACCTGAAACCGTGTGCCTACAACAAGTTCGAGCCCGTTAATGGGTGAGAGCGTGCCTTTTGTAGAATGAACCGGCGAGTTACGATATGATGCGAGGTTAAGTTGAAGAGACGGAGCCGTAGGGAAACCGAGTCTTAATAGGGCGGCTTAGTATCATGTCGTAGACCCGAAACCATGTGACCTACCCATGAGCAGGGTGAAGGTGAGGTAAAACTCACTGGAGGCCCGAACCAGGGCACGTTGAAAAGTGCTTGGATGACTTGTGGGTAGCGGAGAAATTCCAAACGAACTTGGAGATAGCTGGTTCTCTCCGAAATAGCTTTAGGGCTAGCGTCGATGTTAAGTCTCTTGGAGGTAGAGCACTGTTTGATTGAGGGGTCCATCCCGGATTACCAATATCAGATAAACTCCGAATGCCAATGAGATATAATCGGCAGTCAGACTGCGAGTGCTAAGATCCGTAGTCGAAAGGGAAACAGCCCAGACCACCAGCTAAGGTCCCAAAATATATGTTAAGTGGAAAAGGATGTGGGGTTGCACAGACAACTAGGATGTTAGCTTAGAAGCAGCTATTCATTCAAAGAGTGCGTAATAGCTCACTAGTCGAGTGACCCTGCGCCGAAAATGTACCGGGGCTAAAACATATTACCGAAGCTGTGGATACCTTTTAGGTATGGTAGGAGAGCGTTCTATGTGTGAAGAAGGTGTACCGTGAGGAGCGCTGGAACGCATAGAAGTGAGAATGCCGGTATGAGTAGCGAAAGACAGGTGAGAATCCTGTCCACCGTAAGACTAAGGTTTCCAGGGGAAGGCTCGTCCGCCCTGGGTTAGTCGGGACCTAAGGAGAGACCGAAAGGTGTATCCGATGGCCAACAGGTTGATATTCCTGTACTAGAGTATATAGTGAAGGAGGGACGCAGTAGGCTAACTAAAGCGTGCGATTGGAAGAGCACGTCTAAGCAGTGAGGTGTGATATGAGTCAAATGCTTATATCTATAACATTGAGCTGTGATGGGGAGCGAAGTTAAGTAGCGAAGTTAGTGATGTCACACTGCCAAGAAAAGCTTCTAGCGTTAATTATACTCTACCCGTACCGCAAACCGACACAGGTAGTCGAGGCGAGTAGCCTCAGGTGAGCGAGAGAACTCTCGTTAAGGAACTCGGCAAAATGGCCCCGTAACTTCGGGAGAAGGGGCGCTGGCTTAGAGTCAGCCGCAGTGAATAGGCCCAAGCAACTGTTTATCAAAAACACAGCTCTCTGCTAAATCGTAAGATGATGTATAGGGGGTGACGCCTGCCCGGTGCTGGAAGGTTAA